>DATNQT010000200.1:0-3708 GCA_036703885.1 Candidatus Sericytochromatia bacterium | reverse complement strand
GGATATCTCATACTGGTCGATGTTGCAATCAATCCCATCGTCCCGCAAACGGTCAGCAAGATTCAATACACGATCCTTGTGTTCTCGTGAGTCACGGCTGTAGCTGATGAAAACCGTCGGAGAGGTATAGATGGATTTCATCGTGTGTCTTCGAGGAAATTACCTTGTCATAGGGATAATGAACGACTGTCTATTGCCAGATCAGGATTAGAAGTTTTACTTCCCATTATGAACTCTGCCATTTTTTACAATCTGCTGTGAATCGCAGCGCATACATATGATGGCTACTTCTGACAAGTAGATTGACCGACTTCTCCTATCTTTAGATCTTAGTGTTTCTGCCTGAGAACACTCCTTTGTTGAGCGCGGAACTGGCGATGATTCACATAGATCCCCTCTCCTTAAAATAGTGCCATTCGGCTCTAGGCTAGACTAGGCTGAGAAGAACAATGTCATACCAAGTTGCAGTCAAAGATAGTAGATAGGGGGCACCTGGGAGACAAGGAGGATAAGGGGGAGAGAAACTGCTATATATGAACGTAACTTGGTATGACTATTAGGTTTGGCTACATAGCCGAGTACTTGTCTGCTTTTTCATGATTATTTATGCAAGCCATCTACAGAGTTTTGGCAGTTAAGGGAAATTTATCTAGCAACGCACACCCCATAACTAAGTGCCTTAAGATATTAAAGGATTTAAGCGCGGTAGGGTAAAAGAAAACTGTGCGCCACCTCCTGGCAGATTTTGCACCCACAGGTTGCCATGATGATCGAGGATAATTTTTTTAGCGATCGCTAACCCCAACCCGGTACCTCCAGGACGACGGGAATAAAAAGCCGTAAAGGCTTGTTTCAAATCTTCTTCCGAAAGACCGGGACCTTGGTCGCTAATTTCAAACAGCACTTCATGTCGAAAGATTTGCCACTGGCAAGTCACCGTCCCACCAAAAGGGCTGAAATGAACTGCATTACTCAAAAGATTGTCAAAAACCTGCTTAATCTGCGATCGATCTACCGCTACTGTAAACGCTGTATCTGGATAGCTCATATGGAGTTGCTTTTGGTCTAGCCAGGGTTGCAGACCCTTAATACTCTCCGTTAAAACTATCTTCAGGTCATGAGCTGCTACACGAAGTTTTGCCTGCTGCCCACAAGAGAGCAAATCACTTAGCGTCGTACTTAGTTCATTCACGGTTTCATCAATCACCTTTGCCTGTTCTTGCAACTTACCTACTGGCAGCCCTCGGCAAAGATTTTTAGCATAAAGACCAATCAGGGCGATAGGATTGCGTAGTTGATGCTCTGTCCGTCGCACCACTTGCTCGAGTAATTGAATCTCTGCTTGTTGGCGGCAACATTCTCGACAGAGTAGCAGGTAGTTTATCAGAACTTGAGCTTGCTGTTCTGTCCACTGTTGCTGGAGAGCTGAAAGAGGCTCATAAGCCCATAGCAGTAAATATTCCGGTTCAGAGCAATACCGATCTAAAAGGCAAACGAACGCCTTAAGGCTCCCAAGTGTCCCAACTTCGCTCAATCTCAAGGCGGGTAGGGACTCTGCAAACCATACCTCCGACTCTAAGTAAGATAAGTCTGGGTAAGAATCTGCTTGCTTTTGCGTGTAGTGAACAACCGATTGACGCTTCCCTTGATTTGGGTCTTGGTAAACAATCCAAGCCGCAACAATAGGCAAGTGTGCCCCTAATTGTTCTACTTGCCGCTGACAAACACTCTTACTGTCCAGAGGGCGGAGTGTATTGGAAGAAAAAATCGTAGAAGAAATTTGAGGCTTCTCTACAGCTAATTTTTGTCTACTACCCTTCATGGCTCGTTCCCTGGCATCCTACACGGCAGCAGAAGTAAACCAACGGTTTGCACTTAATTTACTTAAATTCAACTTTTCTTATCCCTTTTCCGGAAATTAACGGAAGATTTTCATGGCTCAGTATGAGACAAATCATTGACATTAAGCTTTGCTGCGTGTAGGGTTTGCTAAATTTGACTGTTACAATTTGTCAATCCCCTCTAGGTGGGAGATATTAATTTAACTTTGTCTTGCCTTGGGTTCGGTCAAGCAATTAACACATAATTCTTTAAAGTTTCGACCAAAGTCTAATAACCAGCAGGTTAGCTGTATCTCTAATCTATAGCTGTACAATCTACCAACCCGGTCTCATGATCCCTGCTGTTGCCCAGACCTTGGCACAACTACTGGCTGGGGGGACTTCTCTAATCAGTACTGAGCAAATTGATTTCAATCACCCAGGTTGGCGACAGAATACGGGGTCGGGACTCAACCTATATTGCTACGATCTGCGAGCAAACAGCCAAGTACATCACTCACCTCGACAGGGAAAGTTCACAAATCATCAGGGTAAACTACATCGGACTACAGCAAACGACCCAGCTAAATGGTTTGATGTATCGTTTCTGGTGAGTGCATGGGATGATACGGCTTTGGGTGAACAGCGTCTGCTGTCAGAGGCTTTAATGCTGCTCTTGCCTCACCACTTCTTAAAAGAGGAGTTGTTAGCTCCTTCACTACGCGGTTACGGCAACTTGCCGATGACCGTTGCTGCCGTTCATCCCACTGATACAGCAGCTCTGTGGAGGGCATTAGGGGTTCCCTTACGTCCAGCTTTATATGTGACGGTAACGATACCCTTTCACCTAAAATCTACTCCTCCTCAGCCAGAGCTATACCTTCAAGGAGGTTTGACTGACCCGAACCAAGTAAAAGCAAGTTTTTAAACTACTTGATGCCAACCCCTTACTCTAGACAGGAAGACTATTTATGGCAAGACTAGATTATTTTGCTCCTGGTGTATACGTAGAAGAAATTGACCGTGGCAGCCGCCCGATTGAAGGTATACAAACCAACATAGCTGGGTTTATCGGCTTTACTGAGGATGTACGCGGTGAAGCTGAAATTGGTCAACCTATGTTGGTAACCAGCTGGAGCCAGTACTTAGAGTACTTTAGCAAACAAGGCTCCGATGGGTTCACAGACTTCAATGCCTACCTCCCTTTTGCCGTCAACGGCTGGTTCTTAAATGGAGGAGGACGCTGTTGGATAACAAGTATCGGGACGCAACTACCCGGTACTGAGCAACCGCCCCGTGAGGAAACAGGACTAAAAATTAAAACCTCCGGTGGTAATCGTCCGGCTTTGCAGTTCACCATGAAGCCGGAAGAAGACGAAAATGGACGAGTTGATGTGGCGATTCTGCCGGGTGAACCAGCCCCTCCACCAGAAGACTCTGAGGAAGAACCTCCCTTCAATACTGGGGAATTCTTTACAGTTGTGATTAGCCGAGAGGGAGAGGAACTGGAACGGCACGAACACCTGAGCATGAACCCGGAAACCGAAGTCGCGACGTATGTGGTGACAGCGCTCCAAGAGTCTCAGTTTGTAAACGTGGCTGATATGTCTCAAGTGGGCTTACCCCTGGCTCGACGACCTGCCAATGGTCGGTATGAGCTAGCTCCTCCACCTGTTGTGCCCAGCCCAGAGCGGTTGGCGCGAGATGTACAGGGAATACGGGATGAGCGCACGGGTATCCAAGGGATTTTTGAGATTGATGAAATCACCATGCTTGCCTGTCCAGACCTGATGCGTGCTTATGAAGCGGGTCTAATGGATATCGATCAGGTTCATGGCATCATGGAGCTGATGATTAGCCTGTGCGAAAACTCCTCCCCTAACCCCCC
>DATNQT010000199.1:0-5835 GCA_036703885.1 Candidatus Sericytochromatia bacterium | reverse complement strand
AGGGCACATTT
Organism: Candidatus Sericytochromatia bacterium; assembly: GCA_036703885.1. Taxonomy (GTDB): domain Bacteria; phylum Cyanobacteriota; class Cyanobacteriia; order Cyanobacteriales; family Coleofasciculaceae; genus CADCTM01. The sequence continues at coordinate 5,824 of DATNQT010000199.1, read as the reverse complement.
TTACTTAGAATCAGCTTTAATTGATAAATTAGTAGAGGATTTAGCGGTCGGGATAGGCACGGTTCGCCCCATCGAGTTGCAGGTTGTGGGCGCTCAACTTCAAGCAGAAAACATCACAACTCTAATCCAGTACGAACAATCGGGTCCAAAGCAAAGACTGGTTCAACGTTTTTTAGAAAAAGTAATTAAAGACTGCGGCTGGGAAAACGAACATTATGCTTGGATGGTGTTATTTTTACTTACCGATGAAAATGACAATCGCCCTCTCAAAAGTCGTGCTGAACTAGCCACAGAATCAGCTCTAGAAACTGAAAAACTAGATTTAATTTTAGAGATATTAGAAAAATCTGGTTTGGTATTCATATTACCAGAAGTTCCAGCAAACCGCTATCAACTAATCCATGATTATTTAGTAGAATTTATCCGCCAGAAAGAGCAATCAAAAATCAAAAGTGAATTAGAGGAGCTACGAAAGAAAGACAAACTAAGTCAGGATGAAATCGAACAGCTTCGTGCCGAACTAAGGGAAAAAGACCTACGCACAAAACTTGCGAAAGCAACCGCCATCCAACGGCAGACTGAGGATAAGCTCAATCAGGTTCTCACTCAAAGTCTGCGCAAAGCACGTCTAGTGGGAGTAACGCTTTTCACCCTCAGTCTCGTAGCTGGAGGATTGGGGATACGAGCGGCGATTGGTGAAAATAATGCTCAATTGAGTGCCCTCAGCGCATCCTCAGAAGCCTTGGGTGCTTCTAACAGGCAATTTGATGCACTGCTGCAAAGTTTAACGGCAGCTAAACAACTTAAACAGTCTTTAGGGACAACCGCCGATACTCAGACGCGGGTGGTAACAGCATTGCAACAAGCTGTTTATGCCGTCAGAGAACGCAACCGCCTAGAGGGTCATGGGGATTGGGTTAGTAGTGTGACTTTTAGTCCTGACGGTAAAACCCTCGCCTCCGCAAGTAAGGACAATAGCATCAAACTCTGGAACGCTGACGGCACTTGTTGGAACGACTTGCTGGGTCATGAAGGTGGAGTATATAGCGTCAGTTGGAGTCCTAATGGTCAAACTCTGGCTAGTGGGAGTGAAGACAAAACGGTGAAACTTTGGAGTAAAGAGGGTATCTTGCTAAACACCCTCAGGGGACATACCGATAGCGTCAGTAGTGTTAGTTTCAGCCCTGATGGTCAAATGCTTGCTAGTGCTAGCTGGGATAAAACCGTAAAACTCTGGAAAACCGACGGCACATTGCTAAAAACTCTTAAGGGACATAGCGATCGCGTTTTGGCAGTCAGCTTTAGCCCTGATGGTCAGCTGATTGCCTCGGCAAGTAAAGATAAGATGATTACACTCTGGCGTCGTGATGGTACGTTCCTCAAAAGCTGGAAGGCACATGATAATGCAGTCATGAGTGTGAACTTCAGCCCCGATAGCCAGATGATTGTGAGTGCGAGTGCCGATAACACGGTTAAACTTTGGCGTCGCGATGGTGTCCGGATCAAAACTTTAGAAGGACATGGTAGTTGGGTTCTCTACGTCACATTTAGCCCGGATGGCGAGACAATCGCCAGTGCCAGCAAGGATAACACCATCAAACTCTGGCATCGGGACGGCACGTTACTCGAAACCCTAAAGGGGCATGGCAACCTAGTTCAGAGTGTGAGTTTCAACCCTAACAATCAAACCCTCGCCAGTGCTAGTGCCGATAATACAATCAGATTGTGGGAACGCAATAGCAAGTTGCTCAAAGCTCTTAAGGGTCATAGTGACGCAATTAGTAGTGTCAGCTTCAGCCCCGATGGTCAGGTAATTGCCACTAGCAGTTGGGACAAGACTGTAAGACTCAGGCGTCGGAATGGAGAGTTAATCGCCCTGCTTGAAGGGCATACTGCGCCAGTTAGTAATAACAGTTTCAGCCCCGATGGCGAAACCATCGCGACTACCAGTTGGGACAACACAATGAAACTGTGGAAAACCGACGGCACGTTACTCAAAACCTTCTGGGGGCATGAGAATCGAGTCACGAGTGCAAGTTTCTCACCAAATGGGAATGCGATCGCTTCTAGCAGTGCTGACAAAACCGTAAAACTCTGGAAACCTGATGGTACCTTGATTACAACCTTGACGGGTCATAGTGCTGAGGTTGGGGGGGTCAGTTTCAGCCCGGATGGCAAGCTAATTGCTTCTGCCAGTGAAGACAAAACAGTAATACTTTGGAGCCAAGATGGCAGGTTGCTCAAGACATTGAAGGGGCATAATGGTTCGGTCACTTGGGTCAGTTTCAGCCCCGATAGCAAGTTGATTGCTTCTGCCAGTAGTGATGGAACGGTGAACCTTTGGGGGTGGCAGGGTAATTTAATCGCCACGTTGAAGGGGAATAATGGGTCGGTAAATTGGGTGACTTTCAGCCCTGATGGCAAGTTGATTGCGTCTGCCAGTGATGATAAAACAGTAAACCTTTGGAGTCGGGACGGTAATTTAATTAAAACCCTTGAAGGTCACAGCGATTCTGTTTTTGGGGTAAGTTTCAGCCCAGACGGTAAGCTGCTAGCTTCCGCTAGTAAAGATGCAACAGTGATTTTGTGGAATTTGGATTTAGACGATTTAATCGGGCGTAGTTGCAGTTGGCTGCACGACTATCTCAAAACTCGCCGCGATCAACAGAACTTTGGGTTAGCGAGTTCGATAGACTATAGCAACTTGTGTAAGTTTTAAAGGGAAGGCAGGGAACAGAAGGTTTCTTTCAGATGGGGATTCTAAGCTGAATGTCACTGACTTAAGAAAATTCATCCAACCAATCAATCCTTGTGCAGGGGGTCAGGGGGAGGTACTCCGTCCCCCAGTGGGGGGTTTGGGGGGAAGCCCCCCAAGCAGGTTTTTCCACAAACGACTATTTTTCGCTTAAGTCAGCGAAATTCATTTTAGGTTAATTATCGGAGATGTCTATTGAGTAGGTCACTTAGTGCAGAACGGCAGAAGTCTTTGACCACCTCAAGGGAAGGGAGACAAAGAGGACCAGGGAGAGAAAACAGTTTAGCTGGTCACTTATTTCTGCCAGGCTGCACTAGAGCCTTTGTCGCCCCCTCAAATCCGCTGGTTACTCCCCTTCTTGAACCAATCTTGACAACTTTTAAAATATATGATCGCTCTGAGTCTTATTTTTCATAAAATTCTAGAGGTAATCCATCAGGGTCTCTAAAAAAAGTAAATTTCTTACCCGTAATCTCATCAATTCTAATCGGTTCTACTGGTATATCTTTATTGTTTAACAGAGAAACAGATTTATAAATATCATCGACTTCAAAAGCTAAATGTCTTAAACCACAAGATTCGGGATTACTAATTCTCTGAGGAGGGTTAGGAAATGAAAAAAGCTCTATTTGCTCAGTTTCGCTAACTTGCAAATCCAGCTTATAGGAATTCCTTTCTTTTCTAAATGTTTCTTTAATAATTGGTAAGCCTAAAACTTCTACATAGAATTGCTTTGATTTTTCATAATCCGAGCAAATTATTGCTACATGATGGATTCGCATGACTTTCTCTATTTTTCCTATTTTAATCTAATCCAGTAATCTGAAAGTCAACGCGAGATAACTTTAAGTGCTGTTGGCTGTTCATCAACGTGCAGAGGAACAGAGTATCGGCTATAAACAACGCTAGTTGGCTTCCAAGAAGGTCGCCAATAAATATCCTGAATAACAGCTTTTCTTTGCTCGTCTTGATGCCATTCAAGGCTAACTACGCCGAAATTACTATGTCCAATCACTTCTTCACCCTCTTGAACCCACTGATTCTGCCAAAGCATTGATACTAAATTTCCCAAGGCTGCGAACCATCCTAGTGACTTTTTATTTTTAAAGGAAGCTGATGATATTGCCTTACCTTCCCACGGAGCAAACAGTGCTTTCTGACGCTTAATCCACTCAATGTGATATTGCCAATCTGGAAGAGATTTGTCATCTTTAAGTGCGATTTCCCAGTTAATATTCCAATCCCCACGTACTCCTTGTAGTCGTCGCAGCACTGGACTAGTGGCTGGAACTTCAACATCTAGCAGCCGCACCGTTTCCTGGATGACTTGAATTTCAACGAGTTGTGGTGGCTCGTTCCATCCTACCCAATCTTGAGGCGGCTCTGGTAAAAGAGATTTAGCCTTGGTATGAATAAAATAAGTTTTTAATTCGCTATTTTTGAAGGCGCTTGCTGTTAGTTGTGCAAGCACTCTGGCATTTGAGTTTTGGACTGCCTGTACTTCTGATTCTTGTTTCGGAGCTTCAAAATGACGCTGAAACCAATAGCTTAAACGAACCGTACTACCATAGTGAATATCGCCGGATAGTACTATCACCCGTTCTCGTCGCTTGAATAATTCAGCTAGCAGCTTTGATAATGCGACCTCATGAAAATTCCAGGCATCACCGACATCTGAGTTGAAAACATTGCCTTTCTCCAGTTCCCACTGTTGAGCGATATCAATTACTCGTAAACTCACCAAGTTTGTGGGGATGACGACAAACGTTACTTCGATGCCAGACTCGCCAGTTTGTTTAAGGCGATCGCTTAATTCTAAGGGTTTTTGAAGTTGCTGTTTGAAAGCTCTAGGACACAAAAGCATGGGAGGAGCAATAGCATCACCCAGCGGATACCCTCGCCAAGTACGAGTGTCCAGCACAATTACCTCATGTTTGAGGCTGTTGATGCTGTAGTGCCACTCTAACGGCAGTGTTCCATCTGGATAATCTCGATCCAGAACCCAGACATCTTCGTGAAGTCTGAACTTAGGGAAGCTACTGTCCGGTTCCCTCTGAGGAAGTCCGAGGTACTTAGCAATCTCCTCTGAGGCAGACTCATCCGTACCTGCCGATGCCGACCAAATTGTTGCCGCTTTCAACAAACATTCACCCGGTTGTCCTTCCTGAAACTGGTCGGGTGTATTTCCCCATGCCTGAAACACCGCATAAGCTAATAGACCATTTTGAACAGCACGCTTCCCCAGTGGTTTACTAAAGACACCATTACACCAAGCTCGATTCAAGTACCAATCATCGCTAATATCGTGGTCATCAAACACCATGTAAGTTGGCACATTTGCCATAGCGCGGCGGACTTTCCACAATTGAGGGATGCAGTCGTCAAGAAGACGAACTTCGTTATCCCACAGTTTTGCTTGTTTAGGATCTTTGTGTATGTCCTTGCCTTTAGGTAAACGCTCTGGCCACAGAATTGGCGACCAACTGAGCAAATACATAGTAAAATATTCGCCCAGACTAAACAGGTGGCTCTTGGCTTCATGGGGTGTATTGATTAGCATGGCGGTGAACCCGCCGTAATCTCTAGCGATTTCAGTACGCTGTCCTGGCGGCAGTTCGGTCGGTTTCTTGCCTTCATAGCCAATAGTTGGCGAGTATACAAAGGGCAGATTTTCTTCCCAACCCAGCAGGGTATCACCCGTTTGTGTCGCTACCCACAGTAAAGGGTCAGCTACGTCATCACCATAAACTTGGTCACCTGTGAAAAAGAGCTGATGGAGCCGCGAATTTGGCTCTCGTGCATAATACTCGATTAGGTCATCCAGCATGGGTAATGCATCCTGTCCACCGCCATGTAGTTTACGGCAGGAACCATGAGCTAGCCGCAGGTTGTTCAAGTCGTCTGGCGGCATGGCAAAGGTAGGTAGTTGATGCTCGAAATAGCTAACCGTGACTTGGGGAGATACGGTTGCTGAGTTCAGCGCTTGGGCAAGATTTTGTTCTTGGTTACCAAAACTCAGGTCGTAGGCGTAAATTTGTCCGGGTTGTAGGCGATCGCATTTAATGGGTT
>DATNQT010000198.1:0-7220 GCA_036703885.1 Candidatus Sericytochromatia bacterium | reverse complement strand
GTTCAATTTTGTCATTTCCCAGGATACTTGGATTAGATTGGGGCAGATTATTGGTTATTAAGTTGATAGTCGTGTCTCTCAGAGTGCTTTCATCTGGAGTTAGAGGCTCCCTCCAGTCCTCTGGTGGCTCAATTCCGCTGGCAAAGACACCAGGATCGATATTATCCCCATCGGTATCGAATGAGCCTTTAGCACCTTCTCCATCTGGCGATGGAATCTCCGCATAGGGAACGCCACGGGTACGATTGCGTAGGTAAAGTTCGACCTGCTCTTGCAGAACATCAAGTGGCGTCAGACCTTTGCTGGCAAAATCGTCGTTTAGTGCATCCTCAAGGCTCTTCTTCAAATCAGGATCGTCAGTGTACTGAGGTATGCCTAAAATCGTTGTCGCATCATTACAGCCACTACTACAAAAAGACAGAGCTGTTTGCCTCATCAAACTAATCCGCTGGTTGTAAGCGGCGTCATTAAAAGCAATTTCACTCCCCCCCGCACTCGTTGTAGAGCGGGTAGTTCCGCTAATCTCAGGTACAGTTGCAGCTAAGGGAGAATTTCCATAACCCTTAAACAAATGTACTTGTCCGGGCTGTTGATCCTCATTCTTAGAAAGATCTCCCGTACCTACTTGAGCGCCAACGTTAATCTGGGCGTTCTCTTGTTGGTAAAAGCAGGACTCCGCGCTGCTAACTTGAAAAAATTGAACCACACCGCCAGTATCTCCAGGACCGCCTGACGGTTTACCGCCTAGTAGTAAATTCGCATTTGTAAAGACTCTACCATTCAGTCTGAAAGTACTACCCGGATTTAGAACTAAGTCATTCTGATACCAGACTGAATTATTATTCAAGCCACTGCGGTAACGGTCTTGCTCGTACTCTAGCCCGGAAAAGGCTTTATTTTTATTTTTGTTGACCTCAAACTGGCTAGCTGGGAAGGAACCGAAAGATGTGTTGCCGAGGTCAGTAATCGGAACCGTCGCTGCATAAGCATAAAATGCTTTACTTAAGTTCCCCCCTTGCTTGTACCAGTCTGAATCTCCGACTGTAGTAGCAGCTGTCTGTCCTTGGGATCTACACACTTGAGAAAGCCCTGCTGTCTCTTGAGGAATAGAGCGTGCTTCTAAGCCATTTCTCCCTCTAGCAAACCGCTGAGTCCCATTATCATTAACGAAGTTAGGGCTGCGCCAGTATAGTCCGTAGAGAGTAAAGGCATCAAATTTGCCATTCCCGTCCAGATCGACAGGATACTTCCATGCCGTAGTGATGGTTTCCTCAAACTTAGGGTCAGAGGGGTTAGGGTCAATAGTGCCATTCGGTGTATTATCATTCCCGTTAGCAAAGTCCAACGCCAGCTTTAGGCGAGTTTCATCCCCAAAGGTATACCTTGCATCCTTCATCACGTCAAACAGTTTGATGTCTGGCGGTGTACCTCTAGGAAGGTTGGGGTCTGCCAAGAGAGCTTCTATTTTAGCTTTAGCCCTGTCGATCGCTGGGGTAGAACTATTCTGAATGACTTGCTCTGATCTGGCGTTGATGGCGTTTCTGTTGCGATCAAACGATCTCAACACCAATGTACTCGTCAGTAGGACAACCACCAGGGTTACCATCATCACTGTTGGTAAGGCAAAGCCCGCTTTTGCCAAATTCGGTCGCTTGCCGATCTTCAGCAAGGTTCGCAAAACCGAATTGACAAATGCTTTTACCGTGACTTCAGACAGCTTCCGCATTTGTTTAAGCAGACTTCGAGCGATTTGGAGTGGCTTTTTAAGGATTGACATAGCTGCTTTTGGGTCGGACGTAGGTTCTTCTGATGGCGGAGAGTTCAAAAGTGATGTAACGACATCAAATAGTTTTTCGAGAAGGGTTTGGATGAACTACAAGCTTGCCGCGCGCTGTCAGGCTTCTCACAAGGTTCATGAAAACTTCATAAATTGGGTAGCTCATCTTCTAGTACTCTTAGGAACTAAAAACTAAGTCATGATCTCGTCGAAATCTTAAAACTTTATAACTGTGCTGACTCATGCCAGATATTTGAGTAATTATCCGGAGTAGGTCAAGCTATAACAGTATGTTTGAGTAGGTTTGAGACAGAGCCAATGGCTTATCTCTCTTTATAGATGCGTGATCGCAGGATTAAATTACCAGACGCTCTTCAAGTACGGCGTTTTCTTAAAAAAACCACAATAGCTTGAGAAACAAGTAACTGCACCTATCCTACCCAGTTATTTTAAAAAACCTATCACTCTTGTGAAAAATAAAAGTGTTACCCTCAGACAGAGGCTAACAAGCAGACTTAATAGTAAATATTCGTGTGGCTGGTTCGTCTGGGTCTTGCACCAGTCGCCTGCTCCCGCTCAATGAAAGAGCATACTGGCAATGGTGCAAGAAGGTGCGAACGGTCTAGTAACGATTAAGGTCAATCCCTGCTGCTTTTGCCATCGCTTGCAGACCCTTCTTCTCCAAGGTCTTGATTGCCTTTGTAGAAAGGTGCAACCTCACCCAACGATTGCCTTGGGCCCACCAAACTCGCTTCCACTGAAGGTTGACTTCCTGTAGCTTCTTGGTGCGTCGGTGTGAGTGCGAAATGGCGTAAGCGTTATTTGCCTTCTTGCCTGTTAATTGACATTGGCGAGCCATACTTCTAAACCCCTATTATAGTAGTCCGTCATCCATGATAGTCTGTGACATCCGGCTATTGGAGGGGGTTGATCAGAGGCACACAAAAATCCTCTCACGTTAGAACTTTTGCGATCGCTTACACTTCAGTGTCGATTTCAACCAGCTTGGTTCTCGACGATAAACCTGACTTAATGCGGATTTGAGACTTCGCTACATCAAACTTTTTTGCCAGTAGCTCAATTAACTCCTTATTTGCCTTACCATCCACAGGTGGTGACTTCAGGTGTACCGTCAGACTTCCATCAGCGGCATCTTCAATGGCTTGCTTTTTAGAATTAGGCTTAACTTTTACCTGTTTTTGCATTTAACCCCTGACTCCTGACCCTTACTTTCAGATTAGACAGCATGGGGAGCATTTCACCGATGGGTAGCCCTCACCCTAAATCCCTCTCCCACTCCTGAGAGGGACACATGAAGTCTTTCCCCCCTTCTCCCAATAGGAGAAGGGGTTGGGGGATGAGGGGTGTTCGTTTACTTACAAACTTTCATAAGTTAGGCGTCTTCCATCCCACGTATGATGACTTTATAAGTCTTAGGCTACATTATTAAAGCCTGTGCCTTTTTACGGCTTTCTAGTTGGTTTGTTAAAGAAATTACTACTCAGCTTTTAGATGACTAGCTTATCCCCGCCCTCTGAGGCGAAGCGGAGCCAGCGGACGAACGAGAACGACTGGCGGCTTTTCCTGCGATTAGTACCTTATGCCCGTCGCAGTGGAAGGCTACTGTTTATTTCCATTGCTTTGTTACTACCGCTATCCGTAGCAGGTGCAGTTCAACCCTTGATCATTGGGCAGGCAATCTCTTTAATTCGCAATGAAGAGCAAGTCTGGTCTTTTCTCAAAGATGAATCGCTAGCGGATGGGCTAAACATTCTAATTGGGTTACTACTACTGACGATCGCAATTCGGTTAGCATTCGTCTCAATTCAAGGGTTCGTGGTAGCCAAGCTAGGACAGCAAATCACAACCTGGATTCGCAATGACCTTTTTGACCATGTTACGTCCCTAGCGGCACGGTTTTTTGACCGGACACCCGTGGGGCGGTTGATTACCCGACTTACGAGTGATGTCGAAGCACTGGGAGATGTTTTCTCTACAGGGGCAATTGGGATTATTGGTGACATCCTCTCGATGCTAGTCATTGCAGTCACCATGTTTTTTCTGCAATGGGAACTAGCATTGATGCTGGTGCTGATGTTAGTACCTGTCACGGCGTTAATTATTTATTTCCAGCAGCAGTATCGTAAAGCCAATTATAAAGCCAGGGAGGAACTTTCGGCGCTCAATTCAATGCTGCAAGAAAACATCACGGGCATTAATATTGTGCAGCTGTTCCGCCGCGAACAATTTAATGCAGAGATGTTTCGTGAGGTCAATAAGCGCTACATTCGCGAGGTAGACAGAACGATATTTTATGATTCAGCGGTTTCGGCAACACTGGAGTGGATTGCTTTAGTTGCGATCGCCGCTGTACTGTGGCTTGGTGGTCTATTTGTCCTGGGAAAGGCTTTAAGTTTCGGTGCTTTATCCGCCTTTATCCTCTACGCCCAGCGTTTGTTTGACCCGTTGCGTCGATTTGCCGAGAAATTTACCATGCTACAAGCAGGATTTACGGCGATCGAGCGTATCAACGATATTATGAACGAGCCGATTGAAATCCGCGACCCTGATGAAGGCGCTGGAGGCTGGAAACTGGGGGCTGGGAAAGAATCTCTCGATCAATTATCTGGAGAAATTCGCTTTGAACACGTCTGGTTTGGCTACAAGCCAGATGAATACGTCCTTAAAGACCTAGACTTTACCATTCATCCCGGTGAAAAAGTTGCTCTGGTTGGTCCCACTGGTGCAGGTAAGAGTTCAATTATTCGTCTGTTGTGCCGCCTGTACGAACCCACTCAAGGGCGAATCCTGATCGATGGCATTGATATTCGAGATATAGCCCAAGCAGAACTGCGGCGTTACGTAGGCGTGATTTTGCAAGAGGGCTTCTTGTTTGCTGGTGACGTTAAAAGTAACATCACCTTGGGCGAAACCTACTCTCTTGAGGAAGTGGAAGCTTCAGCAAAGGTAACTAATGTTGATGGCTTCATTGAACAGTTGCCCCAAGGCTACGATACCCAGCTACGAGAACGGGGAACAAATCTTTCTGGGGGTCAAAAGCAACTCTTAGCCTTTGCTCGTGCGGCGATTCGCGACCCTAGTATCCTGGTATTGGATGAAGCAACAGCAAGTTTAGATGTCGGTACGGAAGCACTAGTTCAAGAAGCGTTGGATCGGTTACTGGAGAAACGTACCGCCATTATTATTGCCCACCGACTCTCGACTATCCGTAATGTAGACCGGATTCTGGTGCTGAAGCGAGGACAGTTGGTGGAGTCAGGCAGTCATGAGGAATTATTGGAGCAGAATGAACTGTACGCAAGTTTATACAAGTTGCAGATGTTAGGGTCTTGAGGGTGAGGACAAGGAGGATAAGGGAGACAAGGGGAGATTATAGATAGTTAAATATGCTAGTGTTCTCGGCTCTTATCTAGCCTAGCGAACGTCAATAATCCTCAAGAGCAACCATTGACAGATCGCAGGAACTATGAATCTACTTTTGAGCAGAAACTCCACGAACGCTAGAACACAACGAAAATCGGAAAACCCTCTGTTCTTACTCAGCACTCAGCACTTAGCACCCAGCACCGTGAAGACAGTCACTAGCTGCATAGGAACCATCACGCTACTTGCCCTAGTGGCTGGATGTTCTTCCCCTAAGCCGACTCAACAACCTTCTCAATCAACAGATACTTCTTCCCAAACCTCAAGAACTCATTCATCTCAAAACACTACTTCAAAGCCAGAAGTGCAGCCCCAGTCAAAATCTACTTATAAGGTTGGGGAAGCCGTTTCGATAAAAGATAAAAACTTCGACGTTCAATTTACGGTTAACGGAACGCGAGAACATCAAGGAAAAAAAGTACTTAAACCGAATAAAGGAAACAAGTGGATTTTAGTTGATACGACAATCGTCAACAAAGGGCAAAAGCCTGAAACTATTTCAGTTGTATCATTCCAGCTTATCGATAGTGCAAATAAGCCCTATGAAGTCGCTCTACTTGCAGAAGCCTTAGATGATGTAAAAAGTCCTACGGGCGAACTCAATCCAGGTGATGAGCGACGTGGTGAGGTAGCCTTTGAAGTTCCCGAAAAAGCTCAAGGACTGAAATTAGTTTTCAACCCTAATAGCAGCGAGTGTAAAGTCCCAGATTCTCTACCTAAAGCACCAGAATCCATTAACTGTAAGCCAATTGTCGTCAGTCTACCCAATTAAATCTTTAAACTTTCTCCATAGCAGTAGTAGGATTGGATTGCCTATCTTACCTGTGAAAGCTTAGAACTTATGCACAGATGCAATCGCTAAGGCTAGGGCGTGTTTTCAAACTTTATTGGCTTCGTTTATGTCGGTGGAGATCCCCCTAAATCCCCCTTAATAAGGGGGACTTTGACTGAATTCTCCCCCTTAATAAGCTATGCATTAGTCACATCTTTCTTAACAAAATCTGGCTTGACACAAGAGGTGGTGGCGGGGGAAAGTAGTAGCCAAGTTTGTGCAATATAGCCCTACGAGAATGTGTTAGGACATATATAACGAGTGTAAAGAACCTTTATGCCTGCCCCATACAGCTATGACCTGCGCCAAAAAGCGATCGCGGCAGTGAAACGCGGAGAACGTAAAAGCGATGTGAGTCGGATGATGAATATCAGTCGCAATACCTTAGACCTGTGGCTGAAGCGCGAAGCACAAACTGGGGACTGCCAAGCCATTACTCACTATCAGCAAGGTAGTAGAAATAAAATCACGGATTGGCAACGGTTTCGTGAGTTTGCCCAAGCGCATGGGGGTAAAACTCAAGGGCAAATGGCTTCGTTGTGGGGTGAGAATGTGAGTCAGCAAAACATCAGTGATGCCCTGCGTAAGCTGAGGTTGAGTCGAAAAAAAAGACCTACGGCTATCGAGAACGGGATGACCTCAAGCGTCAAGAATTTGAGGAACGATTGAAGACCAAAGCTGCTGCTCAAGTGGTATACCTTGATGAAGCAGGCATCGATAACCGAGAAGATTATCCCTATGGCTACTGCGAGGTCGGGCAACGCTTCCAGGCGCTCAAATCGGGCAAACGTACTGAGCGCGTTAGTTGGATTGCGGCACTCAAGCAAGGAAACATTTTTGCCCCAATGACGTTTGCAGGCTCGTGCAACCGAGACTTATTCGAGCTGTGGTTGGAGGAGTGTCTTCTGCCCCAATTGCAACCTGGTGATGTCATCGTTATCGACAATGCCAGCTTCCACCGCTCTCAGTACATTGCTGAAATCGTGGCAGCGGCAGGATGTGAGGTCTGGTATCTTCCGACATACTCTCCTGACTTAAACAAGATTGAGCATTGGTGGTTTGTCTTGAAAAACTGGATGCGGCAACGATGGGATGAATTCGTTAGCTTTCGCGATTGTGTCGATGCTGCCTTCAAACAATGTCCTAACGTGCTTGCGTAGGGCTATA
>DATNQT010000197.1:0-3492 GCA_036703885.1 Candidatus Sericytochromatia bacterium | reverse complement strand
TGCGATCGCTCCTCGTGGTGGTGTTCTGCCTCAGCTTACTGGTGGGGATGATGCTGCTGCACTACGGTAAGATTGGCCTCTCGCTGTGGCATCGGGACATGAGCCTACTCAATGTCACGCCGCCCCTACCAACAGCCTTTGATTGGACATCCGTACAAGCGCTAGTTCAACAACCGTGGAACAATGAGATTTGGCAAATTGGGGTACTTGTGGTTGTTGTGGTTGCCCTGATTGTTAATCCCCAGTTTTGGTTAACCGCGATCGCTTCAGTCTTTTCGTTATTCTTTGCGCTGGTTCTATCCGCTCAATGGAGTCGGATTTTACTTTACTTCTACCCCACCGCCTTCAATGCGGATGAGCCACTCTTCGGTCGTGACATCAGCTTCTACATCTTTAGTTTTCCCGTCTGGCAGCTATTTGACTTTTGGTTAGGGGGGCTTTTCATCTTTGGTTTAGCAGCGGTATTGCTGATTTATTTACTAGCAGGAGAGAGTTTTTCCCACGGGAAATTTCCCGGATTTTCTCAAAGTCAACTGCGTCACTTGTACGCCTTAGGAGCAGGAACGGTGGCGATAGTCGGTGTCCGCTATTGGCTGTCACGCTACGAATTACTGTATTCCACCCGTGGCGTTAGCTATGGTGCTAGCTATACCGATGTCACCGCTCAATTACCCGTCAATACAGCACTGAGCCTCTTGACGGTTGCGATCGCCCTTTGGCTGTTCGTACAGACAATTTTTTGGTTCCGGCATTTCCAAACCAGTGGACGCAGGGAACTGATCGTGTTGGGAGTGTACCTAGGGGTGAGTGTGGTGGCAGGTGTGGTTTTACCTGCCGGTGTGCAACGCTTCGGTGTTGAACCTAATGAAATAGCCGTCGAACGACCTTATATTGCCCGCAGTATTGCCCTAACCAGAGCCGCATTTGACCTGGAAGATATTGAGGTTGAAACGTTTAATCCCCAAGGCGCACTCACAACCAACGTCCTGGAAAACAATGAGCTGACGATTCGTAATATCCGTCTCTGGGATACGCGCCCTATCCTACAAACCAATCGTCAGCTACAACAAATCCGACCTTACTACAGATTTCCCAATGCGGATATTGACCGTTACACCCTGAAAGTAGCGGCAACGGGTGATTCCCCTATTGCGCCCAGAACGGAAGACGAAGGGCAAGAGATCGAAAAAACTAATATTGCTCCGACGAAACCCTTCACGACTGAACGACAACAAGTGGTCATTTCCGCTAGGGAATTAGACTATCAAGGTGTTCCCCAGCAAGCAAAAACCTGGGTTAATCAACACTTAATTTATACTCACGGCTATGGTTTTACTCTCAGCCCCGTAAATACAGTTGCCGAAGGGGGACTCCCAGCCTATTTTGTGAAAGATATTGGCACGGGTGCAGATGGAGGTGTTGAGGGCGCTTTAACGACAGCCAGTCCTCTGATTCGGGACAGTATTCCCATTGGTGCGCCTCGAATTTACTACGGAGAAATTGCCAATACTTATGTGATGACTTCCACGAGAGTCAGAGAATTTGACTATCCCAGTGGGGATGAAAATGTTTATAACAGCTACGACGGCACTGGCGGTATTGCGATTGGTTCGCTGTGGCGTAGGGTGTTGTTTGCTCAGTATCTCAAAGACTGGCAAATGCTACTGACACGGGACTTTACACCCCAGACGCAGCTGTTGTTCCGCCGCAACATTAACCAACGGATTCGAGCGATCGCTCCGTTTCTTCAGTATGACCGCGAACCTTACTTGGTGGTTGCCGATGGGGGTAAAGCGAATGACGCCCAGAACCAGAATTATCTGTATTGGATTGTGGATGCTTATACGACTAGCGATCGCTATCCTTACTCTGACCCAGGTAAATATGGTTTTAATTACATCCGTAATTCTGTCAAAATCGTGATCGACGCTTACAACGGTTCCACTGACTTTTACGTTGCCGACTCCCAAGACCCGATTATTAGGAGCTGGAGCGCGGTTTTCCCGGGACTGTTTAAACCCCTAAGCGCCATGCCCTTCACCTTACAGAGCCATATCCGATATCCCCTGGACTTTTTCAGTGCCCAATCGGAACGGTTACTGACCTATCACATGACCGACCCGCAGGTATTCTACAATCGGGAAGACCTGTGGCGGATTCCCCAAGAGATTTACGCGGCTAAATCGCAACCGGTGGAACCCTACTACCTGATTATGAGACTGCCAGCCGCTACCTCAGAAGAGTTTATTCTGCTCCACCCCTATACTCCGGTGACGCGCAATAACCTAATTGGATGGCTGGCGGCTCGATCTGATGGTGACCAATACGGAAATTTGCTGTTATATCAGTTTCCGAAGCAAGAACTCATCTACGGACCAGAGCAAATCGAAGCTTTAATTAATCAAGACCCGGTGATTTCTCAGCAGATTTCTTTGTGGAATCGCCAGGGGTCACGGGCGGTTCAGGGTAATCTGTTGGTGATTCCGATTGAGCGATCGCTCCTTTATGTGGAACCGATTTACCTGGAAGCGGAGCAGAATAGTTTGCCAACGCTAGTGAGGGTGATTGTGGTTTACGAAAACCGCATTATCATGGCTCAAACCTTGGAACAAGCACTCCAAGGCATCTTCCAGCCTCCGCAGCAGGAAACTCCAGCCATCGTTCGTCCGGTAGAGAACCCAAGCTCGCCTTAAGACCGATGTTCCCCAATGTTCATACTGAGGAAAGCTTGGTAATCGTAGGTTCTGAGGCTGGCACCCGTGCGATCGGTGAGAATCCAGACAACAGAACGACCGATATCGCGCAGGATGTGGAGATTGGATTCATCGGGTTCCTTGGAGGGTACGGTGACGGGGGTGAAGGTGATGCCTTGGCTACCTAAGACAAAAAAAGCGATCGCCTTTGCCCTCGGCATGTGAAAGTCGGAGGTAATTAAGTAGAGGTGCTTGATGCCCCGATTTTTGAAGTCAGCAACTAGAGTAGTAAAGTTGGTTACTGTATCGACAGCACGGCGATCGAGATTTACTCGTGTGTCTGGGATGCCAGCCGCTTGAAAAATTGCTAGAGCTTCTTTAGGCTCTGTGCCAGAAGATACCCAGATTTCCAATGATGGGTGAGCTTGGGCAAATTGGGCGGTAAACTTTTCTCGATCAATGCCGCCGCCAAGCGTGAGGATGGCTTCGGGGTGGGGGACTTGGTAGGATGCGATCGCTAGCCGTACTGGAATGATGCTCAATGGTAGCAGTAGGAAAGCACAACTGACTAAACCCAAAAAGTAGGGTTTCCAGCGCTTGCGATGAAAAAGCTTCATTGGCTGCTTTGGTAGAGGCACTACACGTCGATGAAAGGCTTCACTCCGCCGCCAACATTATGCCCAAAAATAAGAAGAGTGTCAGCCCTCACCCCTTGAAGACTAACGTACCTTTTACAGAATTGTAGGAATCTCAGCCTGTGTCAATCTCTGCTCACCGCTCTTAGTAAGAGGAGTTGGAG
>DATNQT010000196.1:0-12813 GCA_036703885.1 Candidatus Sericytochromatia bacterium | reverse complement strand
GCCGATGACCTTTGGACACCCGATAAGCTAGAGTGTCAACTGAAAGCTTTGCAAGAAAATCCCAACGCTGCTGTAGCTTATAGTTGGACGGATTGGATTGATCGCTCGAATCAATTATTAGGTCGAGGGAGCTATCTTCCTGAGCAGGGAGATGTTTTTGCCAAGCTGTTGTTGAATGATTTTGTAGCAAGTGGCTCTAACTGTTTAATTCGCCGGGAAGCTTTAGCTGAAGTGGGGGATTTTGATCGGGAAGTGGCTCCAGCTGAGGATTGGGATATGTGGTTGCGGTTGGCAATACGCTATGAATTTGTCCTCGTACCTTCAGCACAAATTTTATACCGAATCTCTCCTAATTCAGCCTCTTTTAATGTTTGGAAGATGGAGGCATCTAGCTTACGAGTTATTGAAAAAGCCTTTGCTATTGCTCCTGAATCTCTACAGCATCTGAAAAGGCAAAGCCTAGGGAATCGCTACAAATATCTTACCTTCAAAGCCTTAGAAGGTACTCCTGATCGCAAGAAAGGCTTAGTCGCTACCCGATTTCTGGGACAGGCTATCCGCAACGACCCCTCTCTACTCCGAACTAAAGTCCTTTGGAAAGTGTTATTTAAAATTGTGACAGTTGCTCTACTACCTCCTCAACAAGCCCAAGCCTTGCTAACTAAATTGAATAGCTTCTCTAATATCAGTGCTTTATTCGTCCACATTCAAAGAGAACCCTCATAAATTCTAATAGTTTCTCGATCAAACTAAGTTAATATGCCGATAATCTCAGTTATCATTCCAGTCTATAATGGAGAAAAAACAATTCAAGAAACCATTAAATCGGTTCTCAATCAAACCATTTCGGATTTTGAATTACTGATTATTAACGATGGTTCGCAAGACTCAACCTTAAAGATTACTTCAACGATTCAAGACTCTCGGATAAAGGTATTTTCTTATTTGAAGGCTGGAGTATCTGCGAGCCGTAACCGTGGACTGGCTCAGGCAACTGGTGAGTTTATTTCCTTTATAGATGCCGATGACCTTTGGACACCCGATAAATTAGAAACTCAACTTAAAGTTTTGCAAGAAAATCCCAAAGCCGCTGTGGCTTATAGCTGGACGGACTGGATAGATGAGTCAAGTCAGATAATCGGTAAAGGTAGCTATATTACCCAGGAAGGAGAGGTTTTTGCCAAGCTATTGTTGAATGATTTTGTCGCCAATGGTTCTAACTGTTTAATTCGACGGCAGGCTTTAATTGAAGTCGGTGGTTTTGATGAATCGCTGGCTCATGGGGAGGATTGGGAGTTATGGCTACGGTTGGCGGCACGCTATGAGTTTGTTGCTGTATCTTCCCCCCAAATTTTATATCGAATTTCTTCTAAATCAGCGTCTTTTGATGTTTGGAAGATGGAGGCAGGAAGCTTACAAATCATTGAAAAAGCCTATGCTATTGCTCCTGAGTCCCTACAGCACCTAAAGAGGCAGAGCCTGGGTAATCGCTATAAATACCTTACTTTTAAAGCACTAGAAGGCACTCCCGATCGCAAAAAAGGTTTAGTCTCTGCTCGATTTTTGTGGCACGCCATCAGCAACGACCCGGCTCTACTGCGAACTAAAGTTATTGGGAAAGTATTATTTAAAATGGCAACTATTACTCTACTACCACCCGAACTAGCTCAGGTAGTACTTACTAAATTTAATAAACTATCTAATACCACAACTTTATTGGGATACATGAACTTAAAGACGATATAAATTCTGATAATAGTCGTCAGAGTGCAAAGTATTGCATTTATACAAAAATAGCCATGTAAGTTTTGAACTAAAATTCTTGAGACACTATGCCAATAGTCTCTGTTATCATCCCCGTTTACAATGGTGAAAAAACAATTGGAGAAACGATTGAATCCGTTTTAAAGCAAACCTTTACAGACTTTGAAGTACTTGTGATCGATGATGGTTCACAGGACTCGACCCTAGAGGTTATTAATAAAATACAAGACTCCCGTTTAAAGGTATTTCCCTACCCCAATACCGGAGTGTCTGCAAGTCGTAACCGTGGATT
Source organism: Candidatus Sericytochromatia bacterium (assembly GCA_036703885.1). GTDB lineage: Bacteria > Cyanobacteriota > Cyanobacteriia > Cyanobacteriales > Coleofasciculaceae > CADCTM01. The sequence goes on along the minus strand of DATNQT010000196.1, from coordinate 10,757 downwards.
GGCTCACGCTATCGGTGAATTAATTTCCTTCTTGGATGCTGATGATTTGTGGACACCTGATAAGCTAGAGGCTCAGGTTAAAGCGCTGCAAGACAATCCCAACGCAGCGGTGGCTTATAGTTGGACGGATTGGATCGATCGCTGCGGACAGTTTCTACGTTCGGGGGGTCACATTACAGTTAATGGCAATGCTTATGAGACGCTTTTGTTAAGAGATTTTGTGGAAAGCGGCTCGAATGCTTTAATTCGCAGGGAGGCTTTAGCCGAAGTGGGTAACTTTGATGAGTCACTCGCTCATGGCGAGGATTGGGATTTGTGGCTACGGTTGGCTGCTCGTTATGAGTTCGTTACCGTGCCAGCCCCACAAATTTTATATCGAATCTCTTCTAGTTCAGCATCTACAGATGTTTGGAAGATGGAGGCAGGAAGCTTACAAATTATTGAGCGAGCCTTTGCTCAGGCTCCTGAATCTCTACAATCCCTGAAAAGGGAGGTTTTGGGTAATCGCTACAAGTACCTTACCTTCAAGGCACTAGAAGGCACTCTAGAACGGAAGAAAGGTATAGCAGCGACGAGGTTTCTAGGGCATTGGGTTAGAAACCAACCATCTATGCTGTTACGAGCACGAATTATTGCGATCGTGTTAATTAAAATTGCGATCGCTACTCTACTACCGACTCAACTCGCTCAGGCGTTGCTGAAAGCAGTCAAGAACCGCTGAAGATCATCTGGTTGTGAGTATTAAGGAATTAGCATCGCCCCAAAGTAGGGAGATCCGAATCATCCTTAGGGGGCAATCCGAGGAGCAAAACCCCGCCCAATAGCGCAAAATCGTTTTGAAAACCCTCTAAATCATTGAGCTATACCTATGACGATTTTAGAACAGGGCAACATCACTATTCATACTGAAAATATCTTTCCCATTATCAAGAAGTCCCTCTACACTGACCACGAAATCTTCTTGCGGGAACTGATTTCCAACGCCGTGGACGCCATCCAAAAATTAAAGATGGTTTCCTTCGCCGGGGAAGTTGACGGGGAATTGGACGCCCCAGAAATTCAAATCGCCATTGATAAAGACAAAAAAACCCTCTCCATCTCCGACAACGGCATCGGCATGACTGCCGATGAGGTGAAAAAATACATTAACCAAGTTGCCTTCTCTAGCGCCGAAGAATTTGTCCAGAAATACCAAAAAGACGCCGACCAACAGATTATCGGTCACTTTGGCCTGGGTTTCTACTCCTCCTTTATGGTGGCAAGTCAGGTTGAAATTGATACCCTTTCCTACAAAGCAGGCTCGCAAGCCGTTCACTGGTCTTGTGACGGGTCTCCCGCCTTTCAGCTAGAAGAATCAACCCGTACCCAGCGTGGTACTACCGTAACTCTCACCCTCCAAGAGGAGGAACTGGAGTACTTGGAAGCGCTGCGGATTCGTCAGTTGGTGAAAGCTTACTGCGATTTCATGCCAGTGCCGATTAAGCTGGATGGCGAACAAATTAACAGGCAACGGGCACTGTGGAAGGAATCGCCCCAAAGCTTAACGAAAGAAGATTATTTAGACTTCTATCGCTACCTTTACCCGTTCCAAGAAGAGCCGCTACTGTGGGTACATCTAAACACCGATTATCCCTTCCTGCTCAACGGCATTCTCTACTTCCCGAAGCTGAAGCCGGATGTAGATGTAACAAAGGGCAACATTAAGCTATTCTGCAACCAGGTATTTGTCAGCGACCACTGCGAAGAAGTCATTCCCAGCTTTCTCATGCCCTTAAGGGGTGTGATTGATAGTCCTGATATCCCGCTAAACGTCTCCCGTAGCGCCCTAACTGCTGACCGCACCGTACGGCGAATTGCGGACTTCATTGCCAAAAAAGTAGGCGATCGCCTAAAATCCCTCTACAACGAAGACCGTGCTGAATACATCCGCTCCTGGCAAGATGTTGGCACCTTCGTCAAATTTGGCTCCCTCAACGACGACAAGTTCAAAAAACAAGTCGAAGACATCATCGTCTACCGCACAACCTATAAGCCAGATAGTAGTGCAGGAGCCTCGCCGGCCGAATCTGCCGCAACCCCAACCGTTGAAGTACAATCCCAAGAAGGCGATGCTTGGCAAGACGTAACCCCAACTCAAAACCCTACTTCCGACCCCTCAGTGCCGATTCCCTCCTACACAACTCTTAAGGAGTATCTAGAGCGTAATAAAGAGGGTCATGAAAACCGCGTCTTCTACTGCACCGATGAAGCTACACAAGCAACCTACGTAGAACTGCACAAAAATCAAGGTCTGGAAGTCCTATTTATGGACTCCTTCATCGACACACACTTTATCAGTTTCCTAGAGCACGAGTATTCTGATGTTAAATTCTCGCGGGTAGACTCCGACTTGGACAACACCCTAATCGACCAGGATAAGGCGCAGGAAATTGTTGACCCGAAGACCAACAAAACTCGTAGCGAACTGGTCAAAGAGCTATTTGAGAAAGCCCTCAACAAACCGAAAGTCAACATCCGCACCGAGGCGCTGAAGTCGGATGATCCTCAAGGTACTCCACCTGCAATTGTGCTATTACCAGAAGCACTGCGGCGTATCCGGGAGATGACAGCGCTGATGCAGCAGCAGTCTGCTGAGTTTCCCGAAGAACACATCTTACTGGTGAATACGGCGCATCCGTTGATTCAGAACTTGGTTGAGTTGAGTCAAGGTAGTATCGTTCAAAGTGGCGGCCAGTCTCCGTCTGGGGAACTTGCTAGCATGATTTGTCATCACGTCTACGATCTAGCCCTAATGGCTCAGAAAGGCTTCGACGCTGAAGGCATGAAGGCATTCGTGGAGCGCTCAAATCACGTACTTACACGCCTAACCCAACGCTAGTTTTAACAAAAAAGCAGAGGGAGAATTTTTTACCAATATAGCAGTAGTCACGAATACTCTTGAGGGTGTTGAGCGCCAAAAGCCCTGAAGCCTACGCTAGTTTTTACTCAGTTCACAGTGAGCGTTCGACTGAGCGCTCACGCCGAAGTCTTGTCGAACTGCACTCAGCACTTTGCTATATCTTGGCAGACAACCTCCTCCCCTGCTCCCCCTGCTTCTAGCTGATAAAGAAGCAGGGGTCGGTAACTGCAACTAAATCTTGACCCAAAGAGTGACAGCTTTTCCAGAATGGGCAAGTATTAAACGGTAGCCTATATCAGGAACGATATGGTTCCCGGAGTCGGAAAAACAAGAAACTTATTGACGGCATGACCAAAGCCGTAATGGCTGTGCAGTAAGGCTTTTAGGATTCAAGACGGAACTGAAGGTCAACAACAAGCAAAGGACACAGCTAGCGAAACACTGCGGCGTAGCACGTCACTCTTGGAATTGGGGATTAGCCCTTACCAAGAACATCCTTGACCACAACAAGGCTAATCCTGACGACAAGATTAAATTCCCGACAGCAGTAGATCTGCATAAGTGGCTAGTCGCAATGGTTAAGCCGGAAAACCAATGGTACTACGAGGTCAGTAAATGCGCTCCTCAGTATGCACTTAGACAGTTAGCCGAGGCCTGGAAGCAAGCTTTCAAAAAAGTTAAAAAGCCACCTAGGTTCAAGAAGAAAGGCAAATCAGATAGTTTCACAGTTGACGGCTCCCTGAAGGTTGAATCGTGTCGGGTTAAGGTTCCGGTGATTGGCTGGATTAAAACTTATGAGCGCTTACCTGTCGATTACCAGCCTAAATCCTTCACTATTTCTCGGACTGCCGACAGTTGGTTTGTCAGCTGGAAGATTGAAGCCGAGGTGACCAATCCAGATAAATCAGTCCCTGTCGTTGGCGTTGACCTAGGTCTTAAAGTTCTGGCGACTCTCTCAACTGGTGAAATATTTGAAGGAACCAAAAGTTACAAGCGATTTGAGCAGAAACTGTCACGTTTACAATGGCTTAATCGTCACAGACAACTCGGTTCCGCCAATTGGAAGAAAGCACAACGGCAGATAGCCAGACTCCATCAGACTATAGCCAATATTCGCAAAGATACGTTGCACAAGCTCACTACTTACCTAGCTAAAAACCACGGCAGAGTAGGCATTGAAGACTTGAACGTGTCAGGAATGATGGCTAACCATAAGTTGGCTAAAGCGATAGGTGACATGGGATTCTTTGAGTTTCGTCGGCAACTAACTTACAAGTGTGAGTTGTACGGTAGCGAATTAGTTGTGGTCGATAGATGGTTCACCAGCAGCAAGATCTGCTCAAGCTGTGGCACAAAAAAAGAAACACTCTCGCTATCTGAAAGAGTGTTTGAGTGCGGTCATTGCGGCTTCATTTATGACCGCGACTTGAATGCTTCCATTAATTTGGAAAAAGCGGTTAGTTAGACCGTGTTAGCCCCTGGACTGGATAGAGCCGACTCTTCCAGGTTGAAAGGAGGAAGTGAGCGTCAAGGTTTTCCAGAAGTGGGCAGCCTTGGGTAAGTCTCGTATAACGGTTTCAGTATAAGATAGAGGGCTGTAGACTCGCGCTAGTTCAGGGGAAAAATACCAGTGCTGACACTTGGCGTCAATATCGATCACATCGCCACCATTCGACAGGCGCGACGAACTGTAGAACCCGACCCGGTTGCAGCAGCAGTGTTGGCAGAACTCGCTGGTGCTGATGGCATTACTGCACATCTCCGGGAAGACCGCCGTCATATCCAAGACCGGGATGTGCGTCTATTGCGCCAAACGGTACGGACTCACTTAAATTTAGAAATGGCTCCCACTGATGAAATGGTGGCGATCGCTCTTGATATTAAACCCGATTACGTTACCCTCGTCCCCGAAAAGCGTGAAGAGGTGACAACGGAAGGGGGACTCGATGTGGCAGGTCAAATCCCCCGCCTTAGTGACATGGTTGGAAAGTTGCAGGATGCTAACATTCCCGTGAGCTTATTTATCGATGCCGACTCTGCTCAAATTGAGGCGGCGGCTAAAATAAAGGCTAAATTCATCGAATTGCATACAGGTTGCTATGCAGAAGCGGCAGATGAGGCGAGTCGGGAGAAGGAACTGGCGCTATTAGCCAAGGGATGCGAACAAGCGATCGCATCGGGTTTACGAGTCAACGCTGGTCATGGTCTAACCTACTGGAATGTCTACCCTGTTGCTTGCCTTGAAGGGATGGAAGAACTCAACATTGGTCATAGCATCATCTCACGGGCGGCGCTTGTCGGTCTAGAACGGGCTGTCAGAGAAATGAAACAAGCGATGCGAGGTCAGTTTTAAATAATAAAATCAAGAACGGGCTATCTATTGCGAGTCGCTGTTTGGTTGCAGAAGCCACCTCTACACAACCAACAACCAACAACTAACAACTAACAACTTTTCCAAATGCAAACTTACTACTACGTTTTGGCAAGTCAACGTTTTCTCACAGAAGAAGAACCCCTTGATGAAGTTCTGAAAGAGCGCACTAGAAACTACCACGAACAGGAAAAAGAAATTGATTTTTGGTTAGTCAAGCAGCCTGCCTTTCTGGAAGCACCTCAGATGGCAAAAGTCAAGCAAGAATGTCCCCAACCAGCAGCAGCTGTAGTTTCTACCAATCCTCAGTTCATCACTTGGTTAAAGCTACGCTTAGAATTTGTCAAAACGGGTGAGTTTCAAGCGCCATCGGCGGAGATTCCTGACCCTTTAGCAAGCCTTGCAGCAGTATCTTGATTAACAAGGCTCTTTGGAGAGGGAGTGAGGAGTCAAGAGTGAGACCAGTAGCGTTTCCCCTGTTACGCTCTGTATTGGTAGCATTTGTTGGTTTGCTGGGTGTAACTGACTGTGCGATCGCACTCTCTACGACTTCTGTGTGTCAGCCCCCACAGGCGAATGAGTATCTTTTGTTTGTACTCAGCCAAACTAGGGAAACTCAGGAACAAATTCAACGGACTTTGCCAGCGAATACCCAGTTTAGCGTTTGTCGATATTTAGACGACACGGTAACGCGGGTTTCTGGCTTCCGGCGTATTGAGGATGCCGACAGATGGGCACGTTATGTCAGAGATATTGTGGGATTATCCGCATTTGTGGTTCGCCCGTCATCGGCAAAGGTGTTTACATCTCCGGCATACAACCCTCAGCCTTTGGGAGATGGTTATGCCGTGCTGGTGGATTACTTTAACCAACCAGAAGTAGCCGCTCAGGTACAAAAAATTGTAGGGGACAATGTAGGGTTGGTTTCTTTTGGTCAACGCCCTTATTTATTGGCAGTGTACACAACTAACCAGCGTAAGGCGAACTCGACGTTAAGGGAATTGAGCGATCGCGGTTTTTGGAGCCTGGTTGTTGATAGCCGCCGCGTAACACTATTGCGATCGAGGGTAAGTTTTTAACCGAGAGCGTAATTAGACATCATCTGTTAATTTTGTATTGTTTTGCCGTGCTGGCTTCATAAGTGGATTAATAAATCATAATTAACTACAACCAACCACGCCCCTGAACTCACAGATTATGTCCCAACAGACAGTAGCAAAAATCCAGAACCTGCAAACACTAACCCAGGCTATCAGTCAAGCACCAGATTTTGACACCGCCCTCGCCGTTACCCTCAGTCAAGTTTGCGAATTCACCAACTGGGACTATGGTGAAGCCTGGATTTCTGATAACGACGAGACGATTCTAAAACTTCACTCAGCTTGGTCTATTCACAGCGAGAGGGATAGTGATTTCATCGCCGCTTTGGAACAATTCCGGAATTGTAGCCAAGATTTTATCTTGCACCCAGGAGAGGGGTTACCGGGGCGAGTTTGGTCATCACAGCAACCTGAATGGATGCCGGATGCCTCTGCTGAGTCAGAAACTTATTTTTTACGAAATCAAATCGCTAAAGCTTTTGGGATGAAAGCTGGGTTAGCTTTGCCGATTTTGGTTAACTCTCAGGTGCGGACGGTTGTTGTTTTCTTCATGTTAGAAGCCGCTGCGGAAGATAAGGGATTGGTTGAACTTACTCAGACAGCAGTCATGCAACTAGAAAATTTACTACCTCACTTTCTAGCTTGAAAATAGGCAGTAGAGAGTGGGGAGTGGGGAGAGAAATTTTCATTCTTCATTGTGCGAAACCGCACATGGGGTCTATCTTGAAAGCAAAAATATCTGGCGATTGAAAAGAAGCTGTTGGTTAATTAGCAAGGGGTTTGACCCCTCCCCCAGCCCCTCTCCTAGACAGAGGAGGGGCTGGGGGGTTAGGATTTTGTATTTGACGCAAATGATAACCGCTCTAAATAGAGCGATCGCTCTATGCTCATCTGTTTTTGAGTAGCGCGATTGCGCGAAAGTGAATCACCAAAGCTGATCCCATCGTTCATCCCCAAATACCTTACTGGGACTGACCTTCAATCTGGGCGATCGCATCCTTAGGCGACACATCACCATAAATGACGGACATAATCCCAGGCAAGTATTCATCCATCATCGTCACATTGGCATAAACCAAGCGTTTAATCAGTGCTGAACTGAGTATGTCGCCATCAACATCAATACTCGTTTTGTAGCGAACTTCCCCATCGGCAAAGTCTAATTCAAAGTTGCCGATAATCATGCCTGAATTGGCTCTCGTTAAAAATTCTGCCACCGCCAGCCGCTTGGAATCTGGCGCGTTGACAGGGCAAATTGAGTAAAAGACGAATTGCTCTTGTTCAACTCTTGCCTTAGCGTAGCAAGTCCATTTTCCATTTTCACCCTGGAATGCCATTTGTAAAATTGGCTTTCCTTCAACTTCGTAAAAGGGCCAGTCATCTTCTTTGAAGAAAATGACCATTTCCTCAAAAATTTGTGTGCTTGTAGAGAGGTTCTGCCGGAATGTCTCTACTTTCTCATCCAGATTGACATCAGCTAATTCATTGAAGAAATTGGTCATTCCCTCAAGCATCTGGGAAGTGGCTTTCTGTGTAACTTCAGACAGATTAGCCTCTGTCCAATCTTTGAAGAAGTTGACGATTGCCTCGGATATTTCTTCGCTTGAATCTGAAGTGGCGTATTGAGCAAGAGCTGCTGGACTAATATAATCCCAGAGGGTGCGGTAGCCAGTTTCGCCTGATTCCTGTAGCTGTTTGACGGACAGCGCTAACCAATTCTCTGTAGATAGCAAGGGGTCATCGGGTTGTTTTTGGCTTAAATTCAGGAGATAGGTTGCAGCCTCATCAATGTTTGCGGTGTGTCCTGCTAGGCAAGGCAGCAAATCTGGCTTTAAAGTGGTTTCGATTTTGATGTCGGGTTCGGGCAGAAATTCCCCAGCCGAGAGGGAGTTACGCACTTCCGGCTTAAGATTAAATAATGCCTCCGTGTCGATACGCTGGTAGAGTTCGGGGTTGACTTGAAAGGTGAGACGGCATTCGATGAGTTCGTCGTCTTGTTTGCTTAGGGCTAGGGTGACTGCGTGGATGGGTAGGGGGGAGGGGGTGCGATCGTGTAGGGTTAAGTCGCTGTCTAGTTGAGAATTTTCAGTCTTTATATTCATACATAGTTCTTATCAGACTGATTGAGTTTATGTTTTGGGTGAGGGGAAAGGAGATTGCCGACCTAATTGCTTTCACCGATTAGTTCCCATTCTCTACCGCCTTCGCTGCACCAGATATCGCACCATTAACAATAGCCGTCGCTGCATCCAGCACTACGTTCACCAACTCGGGATCTCGCTTTTTCAACCAAATGTCATCGTTTTGGATCAATAGCCTTGCTGTAAGTAGGGTAGGTGGATCAAATGCCTTACAGTCCTCCTTCAGCGAGCAGTTCTTCCTTACTTGGTATATACCACTCGTCTGAGTCTTTTTCTTTCAACACATTTAGTATGAAAGGACTCAGATTGACCATATCAGTCCATTCATTAAGTGGGCCACGCCATGGGCGACCAGCCAACGTATAGGTTCTCAACTCGCCTTCCTCCAGGTGTGGCCAGTATGTGAGATCTATCCGAAGTCCAAGAAGGCTGGTTTCGAGCTGCGGTGCATCGAGTTCAGGTGACTGAGCTAGGGTCAACATACAGTTCAGTGCCTTGTTAACCCGAATGCCAATGTCTTTGAGGGGAGCTTGACTCCTGATGCGAACAGCGAACCTTACGAGGGAATCCATTTATCGCCTACTCATCTTTTGAAGGGATTACAGGGGTGGAGGGTATCCGAATATGCGGTTCCTTCTTCCGAAGACCTTCTGCGATGCTAACACTACGTATCGCAAGGCTGAATTCATTACGCATCCCAGTAAGTCCCTTCAGTGCATTAAACATATCCTCCGCAAGCTTCCCGAATCCAGGGATTCCTGAAGTATTCGCCCAAATTTTTCCATTCTGAGGGGTAGCTCCATACACTTCAATGGCTTGTTGCCACAGCAAATCGCTTTTCACGAAAGCGTCCACATCAAAATCACTGGGATTGAAGGGGCTGCCATCTGTCTTCTGACCTGTAGCTAGGCTACCTCTGAACTCAAGTTCAGCGGCGGGATCAAACTCTTTAACCTTCGACGCGAAAGCTCCCAGACGAACTTTAACCTCCTGCACTATCTTGGAGCGTCTTTGCTTCATTTCTTCGTCGAGTCGCTTTTTCACAGCCTCTGGCGATAAGTCTGCAATACCGTGATTTGTTCCCCAAGCAACTATCTGATGCACCAGTTTCTGTGCATCAGTCCGACATTGATTCTCGACTTCCATAGCTTGTTTACTGTTCTTGCCTTCGATCGCTGCAATATGTTTTTGGATTTGAGATTCCCTAAGCTCATTAATCACAGGCTCTATAAGAATATCGAACTCTTCCTTCACTACAGGGATTTTCATCTCTTCGCTGTTACGGTAGTTGTTGAGCGTTTGTATCACATTTTGATACTTACCCTCAATCTTTCCTTTGCGCGAGGCCATCCAGACCTCTAACTGGCTTCCAGACGAATTCACGGTGAGGGTGTGAGCTTCTCCGCTCATATTGAAGGGGATGGCAATTGAGAAATCACCCTCGTAGAGGTCGAATAGCTGCTTGAGTACGTCAGCGAGGTGCTGTTCCGCTGTTTCTGTCTGATTATCCGCCTGTTCAGCCTTGGCAGCTACTTCATTTGTTGGATTCTGCTTAGCCTGCTGCATTTCGTGGACAGTTTTCTGGGCATTCTGATCAGTCATACCGAGATGCTGACGGGCTGTGCCAAGCAATGACTGAGCCTGTGTACGCTTGTCTTCTGGCAGAGAGTTGAGCCGTCCTTGCCACTCGTTGATCTTCGTCTCGACAGGACTGGGTTCGCTAGCAACCATGACTTTAACTGAGGTTCCTTGGGCGTTTATCCATAGACGATGGCTCTCGCCCTTGGTGCTAAAGTTGATTGTTTTACCCACTTCAGTATCATCAAGCTTGCCATCTTTATTGTCTTTTTTATCCTTACCCTTCTTATCCTTCCCAAACCCGATCGCCTTACCAATCTTCTTGGCAAACGTCACAGCCTGAGCAATCAACCAATCGATCGCCTTATCAATCGGCTGGCGCACCGTCTTAATAACTCCCTCAATCTTCTCGCTGATGCCGCCCAATCCCAACAGACTCGCCATAAAGCTGATAACCACTGGCAGTGCTGTACCCAAGGCATTCTCAATCAACTTCGCCGCCCCACCGACAGCACCCGACGCGATCGCTGCCACCGACTCAGTAACCGCACTCACCAACTCAGCAATCTGACTGCCACGCTCAATGAAGAACATGATGATGTCATAAATCGCCTTACACGCTCTGACAAACGCCGAAGCTGGGTTCAACAAACTCAGAACCCACATCA
>DATNQT010000195.1:0-5659 GCA_036703885.1 Candidatus Sericytochromatia bacterium | reverse complement strand
AAATGAGACATGAAAATGCCTCGGAGTTTTTCAGGCTAGAAAATGTAACTTGGAATGCTGAACTGTCAGGGATTACAGCTCTTGCCAGAGCGTAAATGCCGAACGCCTTAGTTTTACATCCCAAATGAAAACGCTATATATAGCGTTTGTGAAGGGTTCGTGAACAATAAAAGTCCTGAAAACCTTCCTGGACAAGGGTTTTTATTTGAGATGTAAAATAAAAACGCCATATACAATTATCGCTAATATTTTTGCGGGAGTAGGACTAAAAGAAATTATTAAAAAGTCTAATTCATAATTCTGTCTGCAGAACGAATAACTGAACTGTCTAGATCATGCTTAGGTGAGAAATTACCAGGCAATGTCGCTTCACTGAAAAAGAATTTATAAACACTATTCTTGGTTTTTCTTCCTATAGTTGTTTGATTACCTTTTAAACTAGGAAACATCGAAAGAATAGCTTTCTTCAGTAAAGCTTTCAAACTCCAACTAATCTTCAAAAGATCCGAAGAATCAAAATAATATTGTTTATCTATATAAAAATCAAATTTATCAAGCATTTCACTTATTTCAGTTATAGTATATTCCCTCCAATGTATAGCACCCACCCATTTAACATCTGGATTTAGTTCAAGAAAATAATCTTCAATTCGATTATGTATAGATTGACCTCTTAAGAGTTTAATTCGATTTCCCAAAGAGGCAAGATTAGGAAGAGACAAATAAAACAATCCGTTAATTTTCTCAATACGATTAATTTCCTTAATAATAGGAATAGGATTGAAATTTAAATGTTCTAATACCTCACACATTATAACAATATCAAATGTATTAGGTGAGAAAGGCAATGAATAATTTTTAAGGTTTACTTGGTGATAACTTACTCCATTTTCTTCAAGTTTACGCTGCAAGTTTTTGTTGGAGATAAATTCAGGAAGCTCCGTTGAATATACTTCATAACCAATTTTTGATAAGACTATACTAACTATTCCCAAAAAAGAACCTATCTCAAGAACTTTAATATTTTTATTAGGAGGAACAGAACTTACAATATCAACAATGGTTCTAATGTAGCTAGACTTCATTTGATTTAAATATAACAATTCTCCTTTCGCACCGTTATTAAAGAAATCTACAGGTGATTCTTCAAACTCTAAAATCACTTTGTCAATAATAGAATTAATTTCGATTAGATTCATTTTTTTCTCCTCAATACTCTGCATGAAAAGCAACTAGGTGATAAAGATAATTTGTTTCCAAACAAAAGTTTTTCGACATTCGCTTTTCTAGTTATCAAATCAATTTATATAATATTACTTGCAAATTTGTATTATGTCATCGCCATATCATTAGTTAATACACCTCTGAGGTAAAAAATGAGAAAATATCTATCAAAAGTAGTACTTTGAGATTTATATACTAATAGCAGACTATCCGGAAGTAGCTTGGAGAGAGGTCAACGAAAAACTGACACTGCATTGGCTTCGGGATAATGTCAAAGCCTTAATTCAAATCACTGAGAATGCCTATGTGATTTTTGATGATATGGTTTTGGACGAAAGATAAGCTGTTCAGCATTTAACTTAGAGTATTATAGAAAACCAAATTCAGTGAAATCACATTTGCTGCGCCATGCTGGGCAAGGTTGCGACTGAATGATCTTTAGCCTATAAAACTGGGCAAACTGTCTACTAACTCAAGCAGGGATGGCTCTCGAACTACCTGATTAAACAGCTCAAGTACCCCTCAATTCCCATGACGCTTGCGTAAGTTAAGATCACGCTCACTGTAACAGTTGCGTAAGTCCTGAGCCTGATATTTTCAGCTCCACAAATACCGTAGGAACTGCGGAAATTTAGACCCAAAGAGCCTGTTGAAAGACCACAGACACCAAGGAGGTTACTCCTTGGGCTTGGGAAACTGCTGGGAAGAGTCGGGCGCAGGAGTTTACTGGGGTTCAGGAATAGTTTGGGGAATCGGCGCGGGAACGGTTTGAGGAATCGGTGCTGGTACGATATCTGGCGCAGGCTGGGGTATTGTCTGGGGAATAGGAGCGGGGACAGTTTCTGGAACTGGCTCTGGAACTGGGCTAGGAAAGGGAGAGGGTTCTGGTTGCGGAAAGGGATTAGGCGATGGTAAAGGTTCTGGGCTAGGTTGGGGAATAGGACTCATGAGGGAAGTTGGATTTTATAACTCGACCTCCCTAAATTAGAGGGAAATCGCCAACCTCACATCTCCCCAATTAGTTACGCCTTGTAAAAATACAACACACTTGCTGACCTCTTACCTCATGCCATTCGCTTCCGATTCTGCCGCTCAGTTTCAATCCAGAACGCCTTTGGTAGACGCTCTCCAAGAGGCTGCAAAAAAGCCCCATGCTCCTTTTTATGCACCAGGACACAAGCGCGGACAAGGTATCCCTCAGCCATTGGTGGAATTGTTAGGGGCATCGGTGTTTCCCTTCGATTTACCAGAATTGCCCGATTTGGATAATTTGTTTGCTCCTGAAGGTGTGATTCAGGAGGCACAAGAATTAGCCGCCGCTGCTTTTGGGGCAGAGCAAACTTGGTTCTTAGTCAATGGTTCAACCGCTGGAGTAATGGCAGCAATCTTAGCCACCTGCGGTACGGGTGACAAAATTATTTTGCCTCGGAATGTCCATCAATCTGCGATCGCGGGTTTAATTCTTTCTGGCGCTGTCCCCATCTTTGTCAATCCCGAATATGACCCTGCTACCGATCTCGCTCATAGCATCACAGCAACCGCTGTAGCGAGAGCCTTGAAGCAACATCCCGATGCTAAAGCCGTGATGATGGTTTACCCAACTTATCACGGTGTTTGTGGAGATGTAAAAGCGATCGCTCAACTGGTTCATCAACACAACATCCCTTTACTCGTCGATGAAGCCCACGGTGCTCACTTTTGGTTTCATCCCGACTTACCGCCTTCTGCCCTCTCTGCCGGGGCTGACTTGACGGTGCAATCTACTCATAAAGTTCTGGGTGCGATGACTCAAGCCTCAATGTTGCACGTCCAGGGCAAGGGAGTCGATCAACAACGGTTGAGTAAAGCCTTGCAACTCGTTCAGTCTACCAGTCCCAGTTACTTACTCCTAGCTTCTTTAGATGCAGCACGGCAACAAATGGCATTGCACGGCAAAAAGCTGATGACTCGCACCTTGCAACTGGCATTTCAAGCAAGAGACATCATTAGCCAGTTTCCTGGATTATCAGTTTTAGAACTTGTAAAAACCCCAGGCTTTTCTAACCTAGACCGAACCCGATTAACGGTGAAAGTTGCAGATTTAGGTTTAAGCGGGTTTGAAGCCGATGAAATTTTCCATCAACATCTTGGCGTCACAGCGGAGTTGCCAACCCTGCAACACCTAACCTTTATCATCAGTTTGGGCAATACGGAAGCTGATATTCAAAAGTTAGTGAAAGCCTTCTCGACCCTTACCCAAGAGTATTCCTCTCCTCAGTCTGTATCCCCTTTGCAGGATTTATTCCAACGATGGAAAGCTGACTTGCTGTTTATCCATCCTTCATCCTTCACGATTCATCCTTCCCTCTCTCCTCGTGAAGCTTTCTTTGCCCTGACAGAAACATTACCAGTAGAACAGACTCTAGACCGTATCTGTGCAGAATTAGTTTGTCCTTATCCACCAGGGATTCCAGCATTAATGCCTGGAGAAATTATTAACCCAGCAGCTATTGAATACGTGCAACAAGTTCTGGCTTTAGGGGGGAAGATCACGGGTTGTAGCGACCCTAGCTTTAAGACTTTAAAAGTAGTTTGTTCTTGAAGATACAAAGTTGAGCAAATTTTACAAAAAACTTGCTCATAGAGGTACTAAGCTCCGAAATCTTAGATGATGCGTGGTCTAAGCTAGGGAAAATCCCTGCTGCGATGACTAGCTTACAAATGTCTTCCCCACTCTGGCCTTATGTCACTCCTGGTATCCCAGATGATTTATTTGAGCAATTACCCGGTATTCCTCTCAGTCAGAGAGAGGTGCGCTTGCTTTTGATTTGTGCCTTACGGCTGCAACCCGACTCCTTGCTATGGGATATTGGGGCAGGAACTGGCACAGTTACAGTAGAAATGGGATTACTGTGTCCTAAGGGTCAAGTGATTGCAGTAGAACGAGATGAGGACGTAGCTAACTTGATTCGGCGTAATTGCGATCGCTTCGGCGTTCACAACGTTCAAGTCGTTGAAGGAAGCGCCCCAGAGTGTCTCAAAGATTTACCCCAGCCGCCGCAGCGAGTCTGCATCGAAGGCGGACGGCAAATTAAGGAAATACTTCAGGAAGTTTGGCGATACTTACAACCCTCAGGACGAGTCGTCGCCACAGCCAGTAATCTAGAAAGTCTTTATGCTTTGTGTGAAGGCTTCGCCCAGTTACAAGCCCGAAACCTTGAAGTCGTCCAATCAGCTGTTAATCGCCTGGAGACACGAGGCAATCATCAAACGTTTGCCGCCGTTAATCCAATTTTTATCCTAAGTGGTGAGAAGCTAGATTAAAGTTGGGTAAAAATCGATAAAACTTGTGTTGGTCGTCATCGGTCAGAGGTAGAGAGTCTTTCCTTACCATAGAGTAATGACAAATGACTAATAACAAAAGTATGAGATTCCATGTGAGGAGATTTTATTAATCTCGTTGTTCTAGTCTAATCCTCTCATCTAGACAGTTTGGTCAACTGTCTTATATAAAAACGTCCTATGCCTTGGTCACGGATTTTTAGTGGAATTGTTGCGATCGCCCTTGCGTTAGGGATGATCATTATTGGGGGCTGGTACTTTACTCTAGGCTTTTGCATCATCGTCTATCTGGGTCTATTGGAATATTTTCAATTGGTTCGGGCAAAGGGGATTGCGCCAGCTGCCAAAAGCACCATCGTTGTCAGTCTGCTGCTGCTGGTTACTTCCACAATTTCACCAACCCTGACGGATGCCGTGTTTCCGTTAGCAGGAACCTTTATCTGTTTCTACCTGCTATTCCAGCCTAAGATGGCAACCATTGCTGATGTGGCTTCCTCAATTTTGGGGTTACTCTACGGTGGCTATCTGCCTAGTTATTGGGTGCGGCTACGTGTTGGTATGGATCAAGCTTCATTGCTGCCCTCTCCAGCCACGGCGGCTAGTACTAGTAATTTACCCTTAAATGGATATTGGCCCAACTCTTGGGACTTAAGTGCCCTTCCGCCAAGTTTAACGGCAACCTTTCTAGCCTTTGGCTGTATTTGGGCAGCAGATATTGGGGCTTACTTTTTTGGTAAGTACTTTGGTCGCACCCGTCTTTCCAGTATTAGTCCCAAAAAGACAGTTGAGGGCGCAATATTTGGTATTGCTGGAAGTATTGCTGTGGCACTAGCAGGGGCTTGGTATTTAAACTGGCATAGCTGGCAGCTTAGTGGGATGATTTTAGGAGCGCTAGTGGGAATTGCTAGCCTTTTAGGAGATTTAACTGAGTCGATGATGAAACGAGATGCTGGCGTGAAGGATTCCGGACAATTGATTCCCGGTCATGGTGGCATTTTAGACCGCACAGACAGCTATGTTTTCACCGCCCCCTTGGTTTACTATTTCGTCACACTCCTGCTGCCTCTATTACCACTGTCTTTGTAACTTGGCTGATATTAACAGCGTCATATCA
>DATNQT010000194.1:0-8200 GCA_036703885.1 Candidatus Sericytochromatia bacterium | reverse complement strand
CACTTGAGTTAAGTGATTCAGCTGGATAGTAAGGGTATCTAGAGTCTCTGCCTCAACAGCATCCACTTTATTGAGAGCAAGAATTTGGGGACGGTCTGCCAATCCTCGTCCATAAGCGTGTAACTCCTGTTGAATAATTTGATAATTAGCAATGGGGTCATCAGCGGTAGCATCAATCAAATGAAGCAATAAGCGAGTGCGTTCAATATGGCGCAGAAAATCGTGCCCCAAACCCGTACCCTGATGAGCACCAGCAATTAACCCTGGAATATCGGCGAAAACCGTACCGTCTCCATTGGGTTTACGCACGACACCCAAATTTGGCACCAGAGTTGTAAATGGGTAGTCTGCGATCTTCGGTCGTGCCGCTGATAAGGCTGCAATCAAGGTAGACTTACCTGCATTCGGTAAACCAATGATTCCTACTTCTGCAATCAGCTTCAACTCCAGGCGCAAGGTTCGTTGCTCTCCTGGTAGTCCTGGTAAGGCATACTCTGGAGCACGATTGCGATTGCTCAGGAAGTGCTTGTTTCCCAAGCCGCCCTTGCCGCCTTTAGCAGCGCACAGGGTTTGTCCGGGTTCTATCAAATCGCCTACGATTTCATCTGTGTTTGCATCATAGACGACCGTGCCGCAGGGAACTTCAATAATGCGATCGCCCCCATCTGCCCCTGTACGATTATTCGGTCCCCCCCGTCCACCGTTTCCAGCTTGAAACCGACTGGAATACCTGAAATCAAGCAAGGTTTGCAAGTTTTCTACGGCGACTAGGATGACATCGCCGCCGCGCCCTCCATTACCACCCGCAGGTCCCCCAGCAGGTACGTACTTTTCTCGCCGAAAAGCAACGAGTCCATCGCCGCCTGAACCCGCTTCTACTTCAATTTCTGATTGGTCGATAAATTGCATAGTTTGTTGTTGTTTGTTATTTGTTGTTTGTATCTATATCTATAACTAACAACTAACAACCAATAACGGCTCAATAATAAGCCGAAATGTCCTCCCCTTTCTCGTCCGCTAGATAGGATAAAGCCCGGAAGCGCAAGCCTACTAACTGTTCGTAGAGGGGATTAATCTTACATAGTGGTGGGATATGAACGATTTTGTGACCAAATAGTTTTACATCGCGTTCAAAGGGACATTGAGCCGGAATCAGTTTACACATGAATCGTGCTACCCGTGGGTCATGAATCTCCATTCCGTCTAACCACTCCCTTACTGGTTGCAGGATATCCGAATGGGGGTGAGGAGATATCCCTAGTTTTTGACCTAATTCTACAGCCAGGTCATTTTGCTCAGTTTTTTGACCCTTGTAAAGGGTAACCCGCAAGGCATCCAGTATTTCTACATTTTGTCCCAGCGCTTCGCAAAACTGGTGTAGAACGTCTGCTTCAGCTGCCGAGTAGATGCCATCTGCTAGGGCAACCATCACGGCTGTTCTCATAAAATTGTCTGCTGTTGTCCCGTCTTTACCTAAAACGGCTGCCAGTTCCTCAGGAGAAATTGGCTCCTCAAGGGCTGGCAATTCAGTTCCATAAGCCAGTTGGTCTTGAGTGATTTGAGCTAGCAGCTCTTGTTCTTCGGGGTCAAAGTGACCGTCTGCCCAAGCTATAGTCAGTAAACCCCTCAGCCAAGCCGCAATTTGTTCTTCCGTGTAGGGCGATTGAATGACACTCGTCATAACTACCGAAATGAATGAACTCTACCGAGGCTATTTTAGGAGCTATTTTTGGCTCTGTGTGCACTGGCTGTAAACTGGGAGACGAAGGAACGTGGATTAAATAACTTCTATAATTCAAAACCTCTGTAGGGGCGACGTATGCGTCGCCCTTATCGCAAACTGGAGGTTAATCAATTAAGTCTCTAGAAAAGTATGGCTGAACTTAAATTAACTGGGATTTATATTTATCCAATCAAGTCTGCTGCCGGAATTGCCTTAGAAACGGCTCAGGTTGAAAAGCGTGGCTTTCAGCATGACCGACGCTGGATGTTGGTAGATGAAGCGGGAAAGTTCATCACGCAGCGTCAATTCCCACAGATGGCTTTGATTAGTGTGCGCTTGGAGGAAGATAACTTAGTAGTCGAGGCTGCAAACAGAGAAAGTCTTTCTATCCCTATACCCCTCGACACTGAGCCTCGCATTAGTGTTCAGGTTTGGAATGATGTATGTGATGCGATTCCTCTGGGAGAAGAGGTGGGGCAGTGGTTCAGCGAGTTTCTAGAAACGTCCTGTCAGTTGGTTTATATGCCTGAGAGTTCGTTGCGACCTGTAGATTCTCGCTATGCTACTCAGAACGAGCCAGTGAGCTTTGCTGATGGATTCCCTTTTTTGTTGATTTCTGAGGCATCCTTACAAGATTTGAATGAACGTTTGGATGAACCCATTTCCATGAATCGGTTCCGACCTAATCTGGTTATTTCGGGTTGTGAGCCGTTTGCTGAAGATAGTTGGGATTCGATTCGGATTGGAACGATCGCATTTCGTGTAGTCAAACCTTGCGATCGCTGTATAGTTACGACCGTCGAGCAAACTACAGGAATTCGCTCAAAAGAGCCTTTGCGAACCCTTGGTGAATACCGCCGCTGGAATGGAAAAATTTTATTCGGGCAAAACTTGATTGCTGAACAAGTCGGAACGCTGAATCTAGGGGATTCTGTGGAGATTAACACTTTTGCCTCAAAAATCTCTTAGCCTTATCGCGCTAATCCCTTTTAGAGGTAGCGATCGCAACTAACCCATAGACTTCTATTCCTTGCCTGCGTAAGGTTTGAGCAGCGGAACGAACAGTTGCACCCGTTGTATAGATGTCATCGACTAACAGTACAGGTAAAGCGGACGGATGTTTCAATAAGCTTTTGCTGACAACAAAAGCATCGGTAAGGTTTTGCTCTCGTTCTTGCCGAGATAAACCAAACTGTGCCTTGGTTTCACGAACTCGTTCTAAACCTAGAGGTTGCTCTTTGTAGCCAGTGAACTCGCAAAAACTTCGGGTAATTAGTTCGGCTTGGTTAAAACCTCGTTGTTGTAGTTTTGTCGGGTGGAGGGGAATGGGAACTACCGTTAATTTTTTAGTGCGAGTAGCAGCAGGTGATTTTAGCCAAGCTTGCCCCAACCAATGACCCAACGGGCGGGCTAGCTGGAGTTGATTTTCATATTTTAAGGCGGCGATCGATTGTTTCAAAATGCCCTCATAAGCGCCCCAGACAAATACAGGTAACTCTCCTTGCCAAAACTTTGCCGGATTTTTTAGTTGACAGCGTAGCAACTGCCGTTGGCAATACTCACAAAAATTGAGTTCGGTGGGGCGATCGCATATAGGACAGTTGGACTTCAGAAACAGGGATAGTAGCCCATTTTTTAGCTTTTGAATTCCTGTTGTCATACTCTAGCTGCATCCCTTAATGCCCTTTAGTGATGAAAGCCGTTTTAGCAGGGGTTGCTAAGATTCACTCAGCATTTTCTTAATTTTCTCCCGGTTACGTCGCTCCTGTCTGGCTTGCATTCTGTATTTCCAATCTCGAATGGCAAGGGCGGCTTTGGCAGCAGGAGAGTGACGAGTGCTAGAACCGCTCTCATCTGAGGGATTTACTTCATCTTGAGGCGGTTGGTTCTGAACCACCAAATACTGGGCTAGATTACTTTGAGGGGACTCTTGATTGAGCGATCGCAGGATTGCCCCAGCGGATTTATAACGCTCATGAAGAGAAATTTTGAGCATCTTACCCAAAATTTTGGCAAAGGGCTGACTCAACTGAACTGAATTTTTCCACAGCAGTTCACCCGTTTGGCGATCGGCATCAAAATCTAAAGGTCCCTTCCCGGTCAATAGATAAAGACAAGTCACCCCTAAAGCATAGATATCACTGCCAAACACGGGGCGCAGGGTAATTTGTTCGGGTGGTGCAAATCCTACTGTACCGATGAATTGAGTTGTCGGCATTTTCATACTGGTATCGCTTGCCTGAACAATCTCTTCCTTAACTGCCCCAAAATCAATTAGTACCAGCCTTCCATCTTCCTTACAACGAATAATATTTTGAGGCTTGATATCCCGATGAATGACCTGCTGGTCGTGGATGTACTGCAACAGGGGTAACATTTCGAGCAAAAAGCGTTTGGCTGCTGCTTCTGGGATACAGCCATGTCGTCTCACCAGCCTTGCTAAAGTTGCACCGTGTACGTATTCCTGAACTAGGTAAAATTCGCCGTTAGCAACGAAATAGTTTAGCAGCATGGGAATCTGAGAGTGGCTACCCAGCTTCCCCAGGGTTTTCGCTTCCCGTTCAAAGCGCTTGCGAGCGATTTCTAATGCCGCAGGTTCGCTGAATTTGGGACACAGTTGCTTGATGACGCACAAAGGTTCACCAGGCAACGACACATCTTTGGCTAGAAATGTGACTCCAAAACCGCCCCGACCCAGCATCCGCAATACTTCATAGCGATCGCGAAATAGCTGCTCTTGCCCACAAAGCTGACCTAACTCAGTTTGCTGCAAGACATCAGAGTGAAACGAAGATAAGTTGGCAGGCGGAAAATTCATGGATCTTCAAAGCCAGGATGATACACGATCTCCAGTATGCTTTTAGTCTAAGTAAAAATATTCTCTTTCGACTAGACTCCTGAGGTAGAAAACATTAGCAGGGTGTAGTTGATAATTTAAGGACAAAAAACAACCATGACTATGCATCCTACACTACGACAAGCATTCGACCAGAGCCGAGTCCTCAAAGTTATTAGCGGATTGAATAACTTTGATGTCAAGAGTGTTGCAGCGATTGTCAAAGCCGCCGACCGGGGTGGCGCGAGTTTTGTAGATATCGCCGCTGACGCCGACTTAGTACGTCTTGCCAAAGGATTGACAGGTTTACCTGTTTGTGTATCCGCCGTGGAACCCGACAAATTTGTCAGCGCTGCCCAAGCCGGTGCAGATCTCATTGAAATTGGCAACTTTGATAGCTTTTATGCTCAAGGACGGCGATTTGAGGCGGAGGAAGTGTTGGCGTTGACCCAAGAAACGCGATCGCTCTTGCCTAATATCACTCTGTCTGTGACGGTTCCTCACATTCTGACCCTAGATCGGCAAGTGCAACTAGCTGAAGACTTAGTGAAAGCGGGTGCGGATATTATCCAAACTGAAGGCGGCACCAGCAGTACACCCCGTTCAGCGGGGACATTGGGCTTGATTGAAAAAGCCGCACCAACCTTAGCTGCCGCCTATGAGATTTCTCGTGCTGTACCCGTGCCTGTACTGTGTGCTTCGGGTTTATCAAACGTAACAGTCCCAATGGCGATCGCCGCTGGTGCTGCTGGTGTAGGAGTTGGTTCCGCCATCAATCAGTTGGATAACGGAGTTGCAATGGTCGCCGCTGTCCGCAGCTTGGTTGAAGCCTTAGCAACTGTTAAACCCGTGCGCGTTCGCGTCTAATTGAGTTGGTCATTGGTTCTTGGTTTTTGGTCATTCGTTCTTTACCAATAGACCTCTTGCATAAATCCTGAAATGCCCCCTAAATCCCCCAATTCTGGGGGACTTTGAATGTATTCTCCCCCCAAAATTGGGGGGTCGGGGGGGCGAAAATCGACTTTTGCACGAGGTCTAATGACTAATGACCAATGACTAGTGACTAATCACTAATACAATCCTTCAAACCATAAACCACTTGCTGTTGCTCCTCAAAGGCAAGTTCTGGGAACATGGGTAGGGATAACACCTCGTGGCAAGCTCGTTCGGCAATCGGCAACTGACCGATTTGATAGCCTAAATCTTGGTATACGGACTGCAAGTGCAACGGCAACGGATAATAAACCGTGGAACTAATGCCTAGTTGCTGTAGCTGGCTGCGTACCTCGTCCCGATAGTTGCTAGTACTACCGTCTTTCGTCACACGAATGGTGTATTGATTCCAAACCGCACGCCCTCCAGAAGGTTCTTGAGGAATCACTACCCCTGGCACTGGATTCAGCAACTGATGGTAACTAGCAGCAATCTCTCGACGGGACTCGTTCCAACGGTCTAGGTGTCGCAGCTTAATTTGAAGAACGGCAGCTTGTAGGGCATCTAAGCGGCTATTAACACCAATTGCTTCGTGATGATAGCGAACGCGACTACCATGATCTCGTAGCATCCGCAGTGAGGCAGCGATCGCAGGGTCGTTAGTGGTTAAAGCGCCCCCATCGCCACAAGCCCCAAGATTTTTGGTGGGATAAAAGCTAAAACAGCCAATATGACCGATACTACCAACTTTTTGCCCTGCCCACTCAGCACCTGTCGCTTGAGCGCAGTCTTCAATTACAGCAATTCCTCTGCTTTGTGCGATCGCCATCAGTGCCGTCATATCCACTGGCTGTCCAAATAAATGAACTGGGATAATAGCCTTAGTCCGTTCGGTGATGGCAGATTCGATCTGAGTGATATCCAGATTAAAGGTTTTGGCGTCGATATCGACAAAAACGGGCTTGGCACCGACAGCGCTAATCACCTCCGTTGTGGCAAAAAAGGTGAACGGTGTTGTAATTACCTCATCACCTGCTCCAATCTGTAAGGCTCGTAGTGCCAGATAAAGGGCATCAGTACCAGAATTACAAGATATACATTCTTTAACACCTGTATGTTCGGCAAACTGTTGCTCAAAGCTTTCAACTAGAGAACCACCGATGTAACATCCAGAGGAAAGAACTTTCTGAACAGCAGCATTTACTTCTTCTCCAATTGTTGTATACTGCCGTGTCAGATTAAAAGGGGGAACTTTATTCACTCGCTTACACCTAGAATTTTTACTTAAATAAATCAAATTTTGCGGCAAAAGGGAATCCAGGTGTTCCCATGCGCTGTTTCCTCAGAATGGAAAAGTTATCAAATTGTTTCAATCGCTCTTCAGGAGTAAGGTCTTAAGTTTTAGGTCTTAGGTGCTAGGTGGGAGCGAGCATCTGATACGCGCCCTTACTATGTGGTGTAGGCAACCCAGAGCCGCTATAGTTAAGCATTGTGAGTGAGCAGACGGGGCGTGGACTCATTAATTAAACTTGACCTGACGGATTTAGTCTGGGGATTGGGCATGATTGCGATCGCCATTGGTATATCCAGTTGGCAAAGATTGGGACTAGAAATCCCTTTAGCACACGCCACGTTGCGAACAGTCGTACAGCTACTGGGTGTAGGGTACATCTTGGCTATAATCTTTGAGTTAAAAAACGCCATAGCCGTTCTGGGCGTCTTAATGGTCATGCTAACGATCGCCACAATTACGGCTCGCAATCGGATTGGCAAGAAGATTCCTCAACTATTATTTGTGGTATTCGGTTCGATTTTTTTTAGTACAGCGCTGACTTTAAGTTATACCAATCTGTTAATTATTCAACCCGAAACTTGGTACGAGCCACAATACTTAATTCCGTTAGCAGGTATTGTTCTAGGAAATTCTATGAACGGTGCTGCGATCGCGGGTGAACGCCTCGTTAGCTCGATTAGTAGCAGTCGCCTCGAAATTGAAACCCATCTGAGTTTGGGCGCAACACCACAACAGGCAGTAACAGCCTACCGTAAAGATGCCGTCCGCGCCGGACTCATTCCCACCCTAAACCAAATGATGGTTGTCGGTGTCGTCACTCTACCAGGAATGATTACAGGTCAACTCCTGAGTGGCATTAAACCTTTGGAGGCAGCATCTTACCAGATATTAATCATGTTGATGCTTGCCTTTACCAACCTAATAACTACAGTATTGGTGACCCAAGGATTGACGCGCCAATTTTTTAATACACAAGCTCAATTACAGCTTCATTGAAGTCGGGGATCTCTTCTTCACAATTGCGATCTGCGCTTCGCTGCAGCGCTGACGCTCGTTCCTCGCTATAGCTTCGCTTCACGCTATTGCAAGCTCAATCCCAAATACCCCTTATTTTTTTACGACGAAGGTTACTCGGCAGATATCGAACTGCACCAGAAGACAACAGAGGAGCAAATCGTGAACCTGTTTGCTAGGCAGGTTGGAAGAACCGAGTTGGAAGTGCGCTCTTCTTAGCGACTAGAGTAGGAGCATCGCTATCCTCGCTAACGCTGAAGTGTAGATGCTGCATTTTGTGTTGATGTTGGACGGGAGTAGATGTTGGGTTGACGCCAGGAAACCCAACCTACGGAATATGCGATCACACTATCCTAACTAACGCTGAAGTGTGGATGCAGCATTTCGTGTTGATGTTGGA
>DATNQT010000193.1:0-2632 GCA_036703885.1 Candidatus Sericytochromatia bacterium | reverse complement strand
CGTGTGGTGTTGCAGATGACGGTGGTTGTCTGGACTTGTGTAGCTAGATGAAATTTGGGTAAGCTCCAATCGGCTGGAATGCTTACGCACTGGCGGTTTTGGCGATTTTCTGACACTATAAAATGGCTCCTTTCATGGTCTACACATGGGAGGTTGAAGTCGTCCTGGGCGGGTGTTCGTAGCACCAAGCCGGGGCGCATCTTTTTTTATTTAGTTACGGAAGATAATAACCCGATTTGGGGAATTTGGCGATCGGTGGGTTGGGGGAGGTTGCCTTTCCCTGTTTAGCTACAATAAGTCCATGTGTTCCGCCCGTCACAAGTAAACGTAGAGGAACGCTTATTCTAGAGCCTCCCATAAAAGCAAAACCATGAATCACTAGCTGTTCAAGGTAAAAAAAGACGGGCGGTGCAAGAGGACTCTAGACATTGGTGTTGTTCTGCATTGAATACTTAACTGCTCAGTTGAGGAGACAACTGTCTTACAAGGACTTGTAAGACCATCTCCTAATCTGGGCGACTTGGAGTAATCGATGTTGAACAGACCAAAATCAATAGAAATGACCGAATCGGAAAATAAACCGCTAGTCTGGCTGAGTGGAGAGGTAAAAACTCCACCCTTTTCCATCGATGCGCGTATTCAGGCAGGCTTCCTGTTGCGACAGCTGCAAGAAGGAGAAAACTTGTCGATGCCCTTTTCTCGACCCATGCCAAGCATCAGCGCTCGTTGCCACGAGTTGCGTATTATTGACAAGGACAAAACCTGGCGGATTATCTACCGAATTGATGAAGATGCGATCATTGTCCTAGATGTATTCAACAAAACCACGAACAAGACACCCTCTCAAGTCATCGAGAACTGTAAAAAGCGACTGAAGCGGTATGACGAAATTTGATGTTCAATGGTGCAGGTTTTGTTATGGACTCAGCTAAACGTCAACGTCTAGAATCGGCAGGCTGGACTGTTGGAGATGCCTCAGACTTTCTCGGACTAGGAGCAGAAGAAGCCGCATTTATAGAATTGAAACTCGCACTGAGTAAGCGCCTCAAGCAGCAACGTGAGAGCCAACAGCTCACTCAGCAAGCCCTTGCCAAACGAATTAAGTCGAGTCAATCGAGGGTTGCCAAAATGGAAGCTGGTGACCCGTCTGTTTCGCTCGATCTTTTGATTCGCACCTTACTCTCTACTGGTGCGACGGTTCAAGACATTGCAGAAGCGATTCAGAATACAGCAATGAAGTCAGTAATGCAGTAGTTAGCCGTAGGGGTGGGCAATGCCCACCCTATTCATCGTGTAAATAGTGGCAGGGATAGTAATCACCATGACCAAATCAGATCGGAAAGGGATAACTTTGAGCGCCTACTCTTGCAGCACGGCATTGACCCTTGGGCGCTACCCGATGAACAAGAGAACTAAGGAAAGGCGATCGCGCTCATAATCACCTTTATTTATCGATTTAAAAAAAAATAGCGTTTGTTCTGATTAGACCAGCTCCCTATAGTGAGGTTAAGCCTTCATAAACCAACCAGATAAGGAGTGTATCGCATGAAACGGTTTTTTGTACTAGTCGTCGCTATCGTTTCGGTTTTATTCGGATTAGCAACGGCTCCGGCTTATGCTTTTAATCAAGCAGATTTGACCAAGTTGCAGTCAACCAACTACTGCAAAGATTGCGACCTAACCGGAGCCGACTTAACAGGAACCAACCTGATGGGAGCCGACTTGGAGAGAGCCAACCTGGAGGGAGCCAACCTAACGGGAGCCAACCTAACGGACGCCGATCTAGAGAAAGCTAACTTAGGGATAGCCAACCTATCACAAGCCAATTTGTCGGGAGCCGACCTAGAGAAAGCCAACTTGATTAATGCCAACCTGACAAATACCAACCTGACTAATGCCAGCTTGGAGAAAGTTACGATGCCGGATGGCACAAAACACGCTTAAGCGTAGTTTTGGCAAAACTCCTAAGATTGACGCGATAAAAAAGTCTTAGTAGAGCAGTAGGGTGGGCAATGCCTACCAGGACTTACACAAATTGATTTTTGAAGCGCAATTAGTAGGGGCGCACGGCCGTGCGCCCCTACTATATATGGTATTCGTGCGTAAGTCCTGAGGTTTCAATGAATTTTATGCAACACGGAACCGCTATGGATTTTGCTGCATTTATTTACGTCTACCTAGTTATAAGTAGCAGAACAAGAGCCTGGGGCGGAGAAAGAGGAGACTTTTAGATTCGCCGCGCCAACTACGTTATCCATGGTTTTCACGAAAAAGCCAAAGATATCTCCAGCTTTAACTAAGGTAGTGACGCTTCCAGAACTGCTTTTAGTAGTGTTGTCGCTTAACTGGGTAAATACGCCATTCAAGCTCCAGCCTGCCGGGTCAAAGCTCCCACTCCAATCAGCAGTGGAATAATCCCAATTGAAGCTGACTGTGCCAGGATTGAGGATTGTTGTGGTGTAGGCTGTACTTCCTTGTTGACCGCTACCGTTATTACCACCCGTAAGCACGAACGAACCCGGAACGCTAGTTGTGTTCACAGACCCGTCAGCATTTGTGTTGGTCAACGTCCAAGTGCTTGGATTGTATGAATCACCAAAGCCAGCCGCTTGAGCGCTTTGAGCAAGACTAG
>DATNQT010000192.1:0-3692 GCA_036703885.1 Candidatus Sericytochromatia bacterium | reverse complement strand
ACGTTGATGGTACGGTAGGTTTCCCAAAGGTTGCGAATAATTAAATGCTCTTTTTCCTGCACGGGTGCGGGGACTTCAGAGTGAACGTCGCTAGTGCTGAGAACGTCGAAGATGAGGACGGATTGATGGGAAGCGATCGCTCGACCACTCTCACTAATTAGTACGGGGACGGGCAACTGACGACCCTCGCAGGCTTCCTTTACCTCGGCGACAATATCATTGGCATAATTCTGCATATTGTAGTTTTTTGAGGCATGGAAGTTGGTTTTGGAACCATCGTAGTCGATGCCTAAACCACCGCCGACATCGAGATACTGCATATTTGCCCCTAAGGCGCTCAACTCAACGTAAATCTGGCTGGCTTCTCGGATAGCATCTTTAATCACGCCGATCGCAGAAATTTGAGAGCCGATGTGGAAGTGCAATAGTTGTAAGGAACTAAGCATTCCCGCCTCCTTTAGCTGGTCAACGACTTTAAGGATTTCAGTAATGGTCAGACCAAATTTAGCGCGATCGCCTGAGGTGCCTTCCCAACGACCTATGCCTTTTGTACTCAGCTTGGCTCGAACCCCTAGCATCGGTTCGATTCCCAGTTGACGCGCCGCCTCGATCGCCAGTTGTACTTCTTCAAGCTGTTCTAGAACAATCAGAGGTTTCTGTCCCAATCGCGTTGCTAACAAGGCGGATTCAATATACTCTCGGTCTTTATAGCCATTACAAATTAATAGGGAATTTGGCGTCTTCAGCGTTGCCAGGGCAATCATTAATTCGGGTTTGGAACCCGCTTCCAGACCAAATTGATAGGGTTGACCAAATCGCACCAAATCCTCAACAAGATGTCGGTGCTGGTTACACTTAACAGGAAAGACTCCTTGATATCTGCCAGGGTATCTGTAACGGGCGATCGCTTTGGCAAAACAAGCATTTAAGCGCTCGATCCGGTCTTCCAAAATATCCGAAAAGCGAATCAACAGGGGCAGATCTAAGTTGCGCTGCCTGAGTGCTTCTACCAGTTCCAATAAATCTAAAGAACCACCGCGATCGCCTTTGGGAGAAACCGTAACATGACCTGCGGCATTGATCGAAAAGTATGGCTCTCCCCATCCCTGAATCCGATAGAGCTTTTCACTATCCTCAATCGCCCAGGCTTTAGATGTTTCTGCCGAATCACGCTCGTTAGTTTGCGATCGCCCATTTTGGCTTACTTCTTGTTGCAGTTCATCATCGTTAGCGGAGTCCCCATGTAATGGGTTGCCAATTGTGGAAGTCAGCTCTACCGCCATTATTTTGCACCTTTAAATTACTATTTGCGATTGTCACTCTAGCGCATCTGCAAAGGGATGCGATCGGGCTATTGACCCAAAGGGCGTTGAGATATAGCAGTCCTATAGCAAAGTGCTGGGTGCTGAGTGACTTCGGCGTGAGCGCGGCAACTGAGCCTGTCGAAGTTCAGTCGAACGCTGAGTGCTGAGTGAAAACATAGTAATTTTGGGGTGCGAGGGTGCTCAACACTGTCAAGAGCCTAAGTGAGTACTGCTTGCTATATTGGATTTCCGAACAAGAGCAAGACAAGGAGGACAAGGAGGAGATGTTGGCATCTCATTTACGATTGCTATAGCCGTGTTAAAATTGCCCTCAGTATGGGGAACTACACCCTGTAAAGACGCAAATTATTGCATTCCAACATCTATCGCGATCGTTAAGGGCGTCAATGCTCAACCCATCTAATGATTCTTCCGCACAGGAATACCGCCAACAGCCTCTGAGGCTGCTACTCAACAAACATCCGTTTGTGTTTTGGACTAGCCTTTGGCTCATCATAGTCTTGCTTGGCAGTGGAGCAACTATTGGTCTGTTAAGCCCAGGTCCAACTGAGGAAGAGAGGCCTAAGCCAACACCTGCTCCAGTAACCGTTGAGGTATCCAAGCCAAAAGAGGATTTACCCCTGTCATTGTTCGCTGCGATCGCCACGGGTTGTGGCGTTGGTTCCTTATTATTTGCTTACGTTCTCAAAAGAGGTTCAACTCAGAGTCGCTACCCCTCTAGACGGTTAAAATCGGTTTCAACTGTCGGTAAAAAACGGCGACGCCCTCCAAAAAGACGCCCTTCTATTTCCAGAACACCACAGCCAGGTGCTATGCAACCCAGCTTCCAGACTCTAGACACTCGGCAACCGTCAACCGACGCCAGACTGACTCAGGTAACTGTATTGCCACCGGAGGAGAGTCATCCTCTAGATCGGGGAGATGAGAGTCTTGCTGACTTGCTAGATTTGCGCAGACACAAGTCTCTTGCTTCGCTGATGCGGGACAGGTAGGTGTGTAGATATATAAGCAAAGCCTCTCCTCTCCAGACGCTTCTGGTTGATTCGCTTAGTGGAGCGATATTACCTGCGATCTGCTGCAAGCCGCACTTCGCAAACTTCCCGACTGGTGGTTGGTGGGTAGTGCGGTACGAAATACGGTTTGGCGCTCACGTTAGCGACGTTAGCAGTTCTACTTGCTGGTTGCAGCAGATCGCTGGCGAGGCAATGACTCTCAGCTAATCATTAATGATCTAAACACTACCTGGTGCAAAAAGCCATTGATGAGGGAACGAGTCGGATGCTGCGTGAACTGAAAATACAACTTTGTCAATTAGAACATTGACGCAAGACTTTCGCTTCAGGGAACAGACAAAGTCGATGGGGAGGGATGTTTGAGGAGTCATTTATTTCCTAAGATTTCTTGGATTGGTGCTTTAAATAAATGTCCTGTCGAGCGCTGTCCAATTGTTTTTCTCAATATGAGAAAAATAATTGGACTGGTCGTAGTAGGATTTGGTCTAGATTTTTTTGTTGCTTCTTTTGCTTCTCAAGTGAGGGGAAATCAGCCTATGCTTATCACCTCTACTTTGGCTGAACAGCAGATCCTCAATGCCCAAACTATAAGACAAGAAACCCTAGAAAAAGAAGAGGTCAAGCGTTTCCAGCAGATCACAGAGTATGCAACGGTTGAGAAACTGCATCAGCGTCCGATGGAGGAAATTCTGCAAGCGATCGCAAAGCAATTTCAAGGCACGGCATATAAGGCAGGTTTATTAGACCAATCTAAAGAAGAAACCCTCGTTGTCTCCCTCAATAAATTTGACTGCGTACTGTTCGTAGAAACCGTGCTAGCGATCGCGCGGGGAGTAGCGGTGCAGAATTATTCCTATCAAACCTTTGTCAATCATCTTCGTGACCAACGTTATTGGGATGGTCAGATGAAAGGCTATGATAGCCGACTCCACTATTTCTCTGAATGGCTCTTCGATAATCAGAAACGGGGTACTGTTCAAAACATAAGCCAAGATCTGGGGGGTGTTCCGCTCAATAAGACGTTGAACTTTATGAGCACGCATCGGCAGCATTACCCGCAATTGACTAATGATAAGACTTACGAGTCTATTCGTCAGAGGGAAGCCAATCTGGATGGGGTAACGGTGGATTACATTCCTACCTACGAAATTCACCGGGTATATGCAAAGCTTCGGGCAGGAGACATTGTGGCGATCGCAACCAACATCCCTGGTCTTGACGTAACCCACACCGGATTAGTCTACCGTTACCCAAACGGCAACATTGGTTTGATCCACGCTTCACCCGTTGGCGAAGTAACCATTGCTCGCGATCTAGAAACGTATGTAGGAAGGGTTGAGAATGCGATCGGTAT
>DATNQT010000191.1:0-6749 GCA_036703885.1 Candidatus Sericytochromatia bacterium | reverse complement strand
TAATTCCACACTCCAGAGGAACTCATCAAACTCCTCTTGTACCTTAAGTGCTTTCTCTAGCCAGAAGTTAGGAGTTGAAAATTGTGAAGAAGCCGAGTCGAGGTTTGTGGCAGAATTCTCCCCATCCTCTTCCCCATTCCCCATTCCCAAGGCAGCCTGATGCAAATCCAGTAGTGCTTTGATAAAGAAGGCATAATCTTCCGATTGCGCCAGCACCGAGGGTTGCCCATCGTAATTAAGTCGGTGAAAGCGCCCTTGCACCCACTGATTATCCAAGATGAAATTGGTAGCGACTGTTGCCAGTTCTAAGTACTCTGGCTGATTGAACACTCCATAAGCCCTCGCCAGACCAGAAATCATCAGGCTATTCCAGGCAACAATCATTTTTGTATCAGTTACCGGAGGAATTCGTCCAGACCAATTACCTGTCTTTGCTTCCTGATTGTTTCGGGCAGGTGGGAAGGTTTCAATGGCATCAGGCTTTGAACCATAACGAACCTCAAACAGTTTGGCTAAAGCCGCTTCTAAAGAGTCGCTTAACTGTTCGGAGTGACGACGCTGTAAAACGTTGTGACTTTCAAAGTTGCCCTCTTGGGTAACAGTAAATTCCTCTTTCAGTTCTGCTAATTCAGAGGGTGTGAGAAGTTGTTCCAGTTGGCTATGACGCCAGACATAAAATGCTCCTTCCTCTGGTTCAGCTGCCGTGGGTTCGGTGAAGTTATCCGCATCCTGAGCAGCGTAAAAGAAACCTTGGGGGGAGGTCATTTCCCGTTTAAGCCATTGAACCGTTCCAGCGATCGCTCTTTTAAAGGCTGCTTCCTGAATCCCTGCACTCCACAAATTTGCTAGGTACTCGACAATTTGCCCGTTGTCATAGAGCATTTTTTCAAAGTGGGGCACTGTCCAAGTGCCGTCAACCGTGTAGCGGTGAAAGCCGCCAGCAACATGATCGTAAATACCACCCTTGGCCAGGTCTAATCCCCGTTGAGCTACAGTCTGGTAGGCATCATACTCAGAGTCAAAATTAAACCGAGTACTTCGCAATACTAAATCTGCATAGGGCATCATTGGGAAGCTGGGTCCATAACTGCCGCCACCTACGACACCTGTATTTGTTTCAAAACCCTGTTCCAGCAACTCGTCACTCAACTCTTGGGATGCCGATAGCATCGTTGCCTGTTGGAGGTTGCTCAGAATCTCTTCTTTAAAAGTTTGTAGTTTGCCTTTTTCAACATCGTAGAATCGACGAACCGCTTGTAGAACCTGCAAAAATCCAGGTCGTCCATAACGCGGTTCTACCGGAAAGTAAGTACCCCCGTAAAACGGCACGCGGTCATCCGGAGTCAGGAAGACGTTGAGGGGCCAGCCACCTTGACCCGTCATCATCTGCAATGCCTGCATATAGATACTGTCAATGTCCGGTCGCTCTTCCCGGTCTACCTTGATCGGCAAGAAATTCTCGTTCATGTAATCGGCGATCGCTGGATCGGAAAACGCCTCACCTTCCATCACCGTGCACCAGTGGCAGCTAGAGTAACCGATTGAAAGGAAAATCGGCTTATTATTTGCCTGTGCCGCCCCGAGAGCTTCATCACACCAAGGCCACCAATCTATAGGATTGTCAGCGTGTTTGCGGAGATAAAGGCTTTGGGTTTGGGCAAGGCGATTAGTCATGGGAACTTGGGATAGTTAAAACTAGATAGATGCGCTTGCGGGTATCTATTGCCAGTCTATCGTGGTGGATAGGGGGATCATCCTGTCAAGGGTAGATGTAGCAGAGAATAAAAATGAAGTCTGTAAATGTTGAAAGCTACAAAGTTTCAAGTATTTAAAGTTCTAAGTATTAAATATTGTGTTGTTAGGAGGTTAAATTGGCTTTCGCTTTCTCATACTCTGCCTTCTGCTGAGGGGTTGATGCTTGCAGACACTCAGCATGAACGCGCTCTAAACCTTCAATATAGTCTTGATTCTTCGCCAAGACTGGATTGTTACGAGTGGAGGCAATTAGAGCAAGTTGGGCACGTAGGGGGAGCTGGCGGAAGGCTTCGAGGCGTTTTTCTAAAGAAGACATAGTACAAAAACCGCTCTTTTTCGATTTAACAGGTAAGGTAACGAACACTCAACAGACTGGCATCATTAAATTAACTACAGCTCCGGTCCAGTACGGTTACAATCTCAGTCTTTTTTAACAACTTGGGTAACTGCTTCCATGATGCTTTCAGATCGCTTCACTGATGCCTTAACTTTTGCCACTCAACTGCACGCCACGCAAACTCGCAAAGGAGGTGGAATTCCTTATATTGCTCACCTCCTAGGTGTTGCCAGTATTGCGTTAGAACATGGGGCAAATGAGGATGAAGCGATCGCAGCTCTTCTCCACGATGCCATAGAAGACCAAGGTGGTGCTGCCACCAGAGAAGAAATTCGCCGTCGGTTTGGCGATACTGTTACAGAAATTGTCGATGGCTGCACTGAGTCCGATCTAACACCTAAACCTCCTTGGTTTGAGCGCAAACAGGCGTATATTGCTCATATTCCTAAAGCCTCACCCTCGGTGCTATTAGTCTCGGCATCCGATAAGCTGCATAATGCTCGGTCAGTTTTGAATGACTATCGCGTATTAGGCGATGCGGTATGGGAACGCTTTCAAGGTGGCAAAGAGGGTACGCTTTGGTATTACCACTCTCTAGTAGATGCCTTCTGCCGTAATGGGTCAACACCTTTGATTGATGAGTTGGAACGTACTGTGAGGGAACTGGAACATTTAGTAAGCATAAGGTCGCAAATAACTTAATTCCCGCTTCTAGATGTCTTGTAAGGCGTCACTGAAGGTGCTGACGGCTTTGGCAAATTGATGGTTCTGCTCCATGAATCCCATATGTCCGGCTGGCTTTAGGATGAAAAGCTCGGATTGAGCTAATTCGGCTTTCATGCGGATGCTGGCTCCGGGGACGGTTGCCCGGTCGGAAGCTCCTACGATGAGTAGTACCGGAACATTAATTGTTGAGAGCGTGCGTGTTTCGTCGTAGTCAAACATTGCTAATGTGCCTCTGGCAACGACAGCCGGCCAACTTTTGGCTGACAACAGGGTGGCGAAATTTAGTTGACCTCGTGTTTCTGTGCCTGTAAATCCAGAGAGTTCGGTGCTGATGTAGAGCGTGCCGTTAAGGTAGCTCAACCAATTCATCAGGGAGAAGAGGGGCGCTAGCCAAATGGTAAGGTGTAGGAGCGGTTCGAGCAGTGGCTTTTGTATGGCACGTAAGAGCTTGCTAAAAATAGAGGTCTTTACAGGATTGGTGTAGGTGGTATCTACGAGGATTAATCCAGCTACTCGATTACCCAGATGCTCTGGAAACAGCCGACAGAAGGTCAGGATGCTCATTCCTCCCAGACTGTGACCGAGTAAGATAACAGGCTTATGCTCCACTAAGTTAACAACGGCTTCTAGGTCACGGGCATATTTTTCGAGGGAATAGTCGTTGTTTTTCGGCCTATCAGATTTTCCCAGCCCTGGCAGATCCCAAACAATTATTTGGAAGCGATCGCTTAATTGTCGCTTGGCATAGTACCAAATCGTACTATTTGGTCCCCAACCGTGGGTCAAAATAATCGGTTGACCATCTTCGGGACCATAAAACTCTACTTGTAGTACGCTCCCATCAGGTCGCGGTACGCGCTGCACAGTCCCCGTGCGCATCGACCTGGGTTCATCATCTCCTGGGCGACGCAGCAGCGGCAAGCTGAAAAAACCTCCTGTAAAAGACCACAAAACGAGCGCTGCGCCACCCAGCAAGTAGGACATCTCTACAAATTCTCCTTCGTACCACTCATAGAGAATGTAGACTCCCCCACCCAGTAGTCCAATGGACAGCAGGTTCATCAGCCACACGATGAGGAAATTTAGGGGCATAAACAGCATGAGCCAAAACCTTTCAATGGTATGTTCGCTTGGAACGGGTCAATCGCTGGTCACACTGAGCAAAAAGAACCTGAAAACTGACAACTACCTCTGTTAAATCAGATCTTGCGCCAGAACCCCAGTTTTGATATGGGCAGTCAGCAGCCAGCTCGAAAACCCGTCTTAGATTCAACACTATCAGCATGACCCTGTCATCAACTTTCAGGGAGACTTCGCGTTTGGTTCCATTGCCCCCAGTTGAGGGCGGGAAATTGTTTCCTCAACATTCCACGGGTCTATTTAGATTTTTTCATAGTTGAAAGGGATAGATTTTTGTATTCTTTTTTACAAAATAAATTAATATTTTCTACCTCTTAAGATAGAGCTATTTACCAGCCATCACTTTCGCTTTAGAGGGAGGAACTTAAATTTCCTGTTTTCTAGAATGAGCGTGAGTCTTAGTAAAAGGAGATTATCTATGCCTTATAGTAAACTTGACGATTTGCCTTCAGACATAAGAGAAAAGCTACCTCAAGGTGCGCAGCAGATTTTCATGGCTGCCTTCAATAGTTCCCAATCAGACGGTCTGAGTGAAGAAGGTGCCACGAATGTTGCTTGGAACAGTGTGAAGCGGGGCTACGAGCAAGGAAGCGATGGTCAGTGGCAGCTAATACCACAAGTTAGCAACGCAACTAATAAAGGTGTCACCACTGGCGGCAATTAAAAGTTTTTTACCTGAACTAAAGTTGAGATTGATGCACGAGGAGATCTGTTTTACTTACAGATCTTTTTTTCTATTTTTTGCAGAAACGGTACAACTGTCCTAGTCAGGACTTACGCAGCACCTCTACAAGTAGGGTGGGCAAAGCCCACCTACCACTGAAATGACCGCATACCAGTAATAAACATAAAAGCCCTCTGCCTTCTGCCTTCTGCCTTCTGCCTTCTGCCTTCTGCCCTCTGCCTTCTGCCTTTTGCTATACAACGAAGGTTAAGGTTTAGCGATCGCTTTTTCAGTGGCTATGTGTCACAAGGATTAGCGAAGATAGAAGATATCAATATCAGGCTCGACAGAGACTAACCTATCGATTGCTATGCCATCTCCTACGTTGAAATATGCTTACTTTCCTGGCTGTGTCGCTCAAGGAGCTTGCCGGGAGCTTTACCAGTCTACCGCTGCACTCACCCAAGCCCTAGGTATTGAACTACTCGAACTCAAAAAAGCTGCCTGTTGTGGTTCTGGCACTTTCAAAGAAGATTCCCAACTGCTGGAAGATACCGTTAACGCCCGTAACATTGCCCTAGCAGAGCAACTGAATCTGCCACTTTTAACTCATTGCAGCACTTGTCAGGGTGTTATCGGTCATGTGGATGAGCGGTTAAAAGAATTGCGACAGACAGATACCGCTTATGTAGAGCAGATTAATGGATTGCTCAAAAAAGAGGGCTGTTCCCCTTATCAAGGTACCACCGAGGTCAAGCATTTGCTGTGGGCACTGGTTACCGATTACGGGCTGGAAGCCTTACAAGAACAGGTTACCCGTAAGTTGAGTGGCTTAAAGTGTGCTGCATTCTATGGCTGTTATTTGCTGAGGGCACAGAAGTCTATCCCCTATGACGATCCTTTAAATCCCGAATCAATGGAAGATGTGTTTCGGACGATTGGAGCAACTCCGGTTTATTACCGAGGTCGAACTCAGTGTTGTGGTTGGCCCCTTTCTAGCTATGCGACAACCCAATCGTTTCAGATGGCAGGGGCACATATTCAAGAAGCGATCGCAGCGGGTGCTGATTGCCTAGTGACACCTTGCCCTTTATGCCACCTCAACCTAGACTCTCGTCAACCAGAGGTAGAGAAAGTTATTGGGCGTCAGTTGGGTTTACCAGTGCTGCACTTGCCCCAGTTGATTGCCCTAGCACTGGGTATTAGTCCAGATCAGTTAGGTTTAGACCGACATATTGTTTCAACCCGACCTGTCTTAGAAAAACTAGGGCTTTGAGATTAGATCTCTGAGGAAAATGGGGAATAGGAAATAGGGAATGGGGAATGGGGAAACTATTCTACGTAGTTTATGTATTATTAATTACCAATTTCTCATCCCCAATTCCCTAAAAACATAGCAACATTAGGAGCGTCTTGTGCTAAGTGAGGATGCGGAATTTAGCTTCAAACTGACTTCAAAGCGGCTTGCGCTTCCTGCGCTACTTCCTTTTGTTGATCATTTGCCAAAGCTTCCAGCGCCGAACGAGCTTCTGCACCTCCCAGCTTACTGAGTGCCTGCACCAGGCGATAGCGAAGCTGCCAATCTGGATTTTCCACATAGGGAATCAGCAGAGACACGGCACGCGCATCGCCTAAATCTCCAAAGGAACTAATGGCAGCAGTTTGTATAAGGCTGGTATCGGAGTTGAGGGCTTCCTGTAAAAGTTCAAATGATCGCGGCTCGCCAAGTTCCCCTAAAGTCGCAATAATACTAAACTGAACTAGCCATTCAGGAGTTCGGTGATAAAGTTGCTGCAAATCATCATAGGCTTCTGTGAGCTTCAATGCTCCTAAAGCGTCAGCGGCGGCAGCTTGGACATCCGGTTCCGAGTCATTGAGGAGGCGATCGCGTAAAATCCTTAAAGTCGTTTGTAAATCCTGACCGCCCAGCGTATCTAGTTGGCTTACCGCCGCATACCGGACGCGAGTATTTTGATCGGTTACAACTGGCTGAATTAACTCAAACGCTACAGAGGGTTCTAGCTGGCGTAGCTGATTAACTCCACTGATGCGCTTGCCAAAGTCTTCTGAACTTAGCAGTTGTTGAACAGACTCACGAGTAACGCTCATTAGTAGTTGTTTGTTATT
>DATNQT010000190.1:0-25176 GCA_036703885.1 Candidatus Sericytochromatia bacterium | reverse complement strand
AGAAGCTGGGAGATTTCCGATCTGCCAAATTTACTAGATGAATTGATTATCGGTGATTGCCGCCAAGAGAGTGTTTTAGAGCAAGCTCAGATTCGGCAGTGTCGGGCTGTCCTTCTCGTCACTAGCAGCGAGCGCGTGAATATTGAAACAGCTTTTGCAGCGCGATTGTTGAATCCTGAAACTCGCCTGGTTGTTCGTTCTGCTAAAGAAAATCTCAATGAACTATTGAGTACGCACTTGAGAAATTTTGTTTCCTTTGAGCCGACGCAACTACCTGTAACTGCTTTCGCCCTCGCCACTTTGGAAACGGAGACATTAGGATTTTTCAATCTGGAAGGGCAGCAGCTAAAAGTAGTCAAGCACAAAATCCAATCAGGCGATCGCTGGTGCAATCGATGTGTCGCTTATGAGCTGAATAATCGCACACGCCGACTGGTGAGTCACACCCCCAGTTCCCTTGGGTTTCCTCAGTCATTTCATCAGTGGGAGCCGGATGCACCCGTGCAGGGAGGAGACACCCTCGTTTATATTGAGATGAGCGAAAAGTTGGCTGAAACAGAAAAATCGGCAACAGCAACTAAACGGAAGCGTCAACCCTTCTGGCAAAAAATTGCCAAAAGTCTGTCTTGGCGAAAGTTCAGGCAAAAACTTAATGAATTTTGGGATTCAAAGGCTGATAGTAAGACAGAGCGAGTAGCAATTATCTCTGGCATTATTGTTTTTATATTGTTAATTTTTGGCACAATTCTCTATAGCTTGAATAATTCTCCCCAAATTAGCTTAAGAGATGCTTTTAACACGACATTAGTGCTGCTTTTAGGGGGATACGATAATTTATTCGGACAGTTGCCGTTACAATTAAACCTGCCTTTAGGATTGCATCTTTTCAGCTTCATCTTGACTGTAGCTGGCACAATTTTTGTGGGTATTTTGTATGCGATGCTTACAGAAAAAATCCTCAGCTCAAGATTCCAATTTTCCACGCGACGACCACCTGTGCCGCAACAAGATCATGTGGTGCTGATTGGATTAGGAAGAGTGGGTCAACGAGTAGCGGCTCTGTTGCAAGAGTTCAAGCAGCCTGTAGTGGGTCTGACTAACAACGAGCTTGACCCCAATGTTTTACCGGACTTACCAGTAATTATTGGTAATTTTGCTGAAGGATTGAAGAAAGTGTATCTGCCAACGGCAAAGAGTGTCTTGGTTGCAACCGACGATGAAATGGTGAATTTGGAAGTTGGGCTAATGGCTCATGCGGCAAATCCTACGGGCGGTTTAGTGATTCGGACATTTGAGCAAGGTTTGAGTAACCAACTGGCGCAGTTGTTGCCCGACGCGCAAGTGCTGTGTGCTTATGCTTTAGCGGCAGAAGCTTTTGCAGGAGCGGCATTTGGAGAAAATATTACGAGTCTGTTTCGCCTCAACAACCAAACTATTTTGGTAACGGAATATCATGTTGAGGCTGACGATACTCTCGACAATTTGTTGCTGGCGGAGGTGGCATATGGTTACGGGGTAGTCCCTGTTCTCTACCAGAAAGACCAAGAGGCTCCCAAGTTTATACCTTCTGATGATACGCGGCTGGCTGTGGGCGATCGCATGGTGGTTTTGGCAACAAGTAACGGCTTACGACGCATCGAGCATGGTATTTCTAG
Source organism: Candidatus Sericytochromatia bacterium (assembly GCA_036703885.1). Taxonomy (GTDB): domain Bacteria; phylum Cyanobacteriota; class Cyanobacteriia; order Cyanobacteriales; family Coleofasciculaceae; genus CADCTM01. The sequence continues at coordinate 23,521 of DATNQT010000190.1, read as the reverse complement.
CATCACGCCAAAAGGCTGGCGGGTGGAGGTTGAGAAAGCCTTGACTGAGGAAGCAGTGTTTGAGGGAGCCAATGCGATCGCGCGGATTTCTGGATGTAGTCTGGGCAATGCTAGAGACTTGATGAAAAGTTTACCAGGAACATTGCGATCGCCTCTTTATAAACACCAAGCACAGCGTCTCGTGCGAGAACTCAACAAAGCTCAGGTTAAAGCTAAAGCCGTTCCAATTACTAACAAGTCGCAGCCAGGTGATTCTACCCCACTCCAACCCTCCCCGTAGCAATGAGAGCTTTAGTAAGCTAACTTCTGACTATATCTATCTGATTTTCCGCTGAACTTTGGAGACTTTATGCCGGAATTTTTAAAAGCCCTTTTTAGTGGAAGAGGGTTTATTCCCCACGGACATTGCTATCTGTGGAAGCCAGAGTTGGTTTCGCTCCATGTCGTATCAGATTCTCTAACCGCTCTAGCTTATTATTCAATTCCTATCATGCTGGTCTATTTCGTCCGCAAAAGGCGAGATTTGCCCTTTGATTGGATATTCCTAATGTTTGGCGGCTTCATCGTCGCCTGTGGCACAACCCATCTACTGGAAGTATGGACACTGTGGCATCCTATCTACTGGCTGTCTGGCTTTGTCAAAGCGATTACTGCTTTAGTTTCCTTGTGTACGGCGGCGCTGCTAGTACGGTTGATTCCCAAGGCACTGGCTCTTCCAAGTCCAGCACAACTGGAAGCGACAAACATTGCACTCAGAAACGAAATCGCTCAACGAAAGCTCGCAGAAACAGCACTATATCGCCGAGAGCAAGAGTTTAAAACACTGGTAGAAAATACCCCAGATGCGATCGCCCGATATGATCGCCAATTGCGAAACCTATATGTTAATCCGGCGCTCGAACGGGAATCTGGAATCCCAGCTCAAGCATACATTGGTAAGACTCTCCTAGAAACGGGTCATTCCGAGGAATTTGCACAACTTTGCGAGGCATGGTTCCAAGATGTTTTTGAAACTGGGAAAATCAGTTTGAAGGAATTCGATTACTTCGGTCCAAATGGACTGAAATTCTATCAAGCTTACATTGTGCCAGAATTCACTTCTGATAGTTCTGTAGAATCGATTTTCACGATAATTCGCAACATCACACAACTCAAGCAAGCAGAAGAAGAACTAAAACAAGCCAATCAAGAGTTAGAAGTCAGAGTTCACGAACGAACCGCAGAGTTGGCTTTAATCAACGAATCACTACAAGCTGAAATAGAGTCGCACAAGCAGACAGAGAAAGCGTTGTTACGGCGCACTCGCCAGTTGGAAATTCTTTCCCGTGCCAGTTGTCAAATAAACGCTGTACTTGAGATTCCAGCAATCATGAGAACCTTGATTACTTCCGGAAGAGAACTGGTGGGAGCAGCGTCTGGAACCTATGGACTGATGAGCCAGGGGAAGATGTTTTTTAGTGAATACAATGAAAACGGAACTATTCGCCCGATTGATGTAACACTTGAGTCAGGAGTTGGCGCTGCGGGTTGGGTCATGGAAACACGAGTTCCCTATGTTGCTAACGATGCCGAAAACGACCCCCATGTCCTGCCTCACCTTCAAAAAGCTTTTGGTTTTTATAACTTGGTAAACCTACCAATTTTTAACCGCAACGGTGAACTCATAGGTTGTTTTGATCTTCATAACAAAGCAGATCGTCGCCCGTTTAGTGATAACGACATTACGATGCTGCAAGGTTTGGCTGCCAGTGCAGCAGTGGCACTTGAAAACGCGCAAATGCTAGTTGAGCGAAAGCAGGTAGAGGAAGCACTGCGAACAAGCGAACAGCGCTTCCGTGGCACGTTTAATCAAGCGGCTGTTGGCATTGCACAGGTAGGAATTGATGGACAATGGTTACTGGTTAACCAAAAGCTTTGCGACATTGTTGGTTATACCCGCGAGGAACTTTTAGAGCAAACTTTTCAGGATATTACTCACCCGGATGACCTCGATGCTGACCTCGAATACGCCCGTCAAATGTTGGCTGGCGAAATTCAAAGATACTCGATGGAAAAGCGCTACATCTGCAAAGACACCTCCCAAGCCTGGATTAATTTGACGGGGTCGATTGTACGCAATTGTTCAGGTGAACCCGAATATTTTATTGCTGTTGTTGAAGACATTAGCGATCGCAAGCGAGCAGAGGAAGACCTCCGACAATCTATCAAAGACTTGTCCGACATCAAATTTGCCTTAGATCAAGCAGCGATTGTAGCTATCACTGACGCAAGGGGAGTCATTACCTATGTTAATGACAAGTTTTGTGAACTCTCCCAATATTCTAGAGAAGAACTGATTGGGCAAACCCATCGCCTTATCAATTCTGATTACCATTCAAAAGAATTTTTCCAAAACCTTTGGTTAACCATTTGTAGCGGTAAAGTTTGGCAAGGAGAAATCAAGAACCAAGCTAAAGATGGAACGTATTATTGGGTTGATACTGCCATTATTCCGTTTCTAGATGACCGGGGAAAACCGTTCCAATATTTAGCCATTCGATTCGATATCACTAAACGAAAGCGGACAGAGGAAGCTCTCTGGGAAACGAATCAAAGGCTTCAGGCATTGATTCAATCCGCACCCGTCGCGATCGAGATTCTCGATCCAGAGGGAAACGTTCAACTATGGAATCCAACAGCTGAACAAATCTTCGGCTGGAGCGAACAAGAGGTTCTTGGATGCCCTCTTCCTATAATTACCCCAGACAAACAGGAGGAGTTTAAAGCCTTCCTGCATAACGTATTGCAAGGGAAGGTATGTACTGGGTTGGAGACTCAACGCTGCAGAAAGGATGGTTCATTAATTGATATTAGTCTCTCCAAAGCCCCGCTGCGTGATGCTCAGGGCAACATTATTGGTGTCATGGCTATCATCACTGACATCACCGAGCGCAAACGAACTGAGGAAATGCTGAAATTAGCCCAGTTTTCTATAGAACAGGCATCAGATGGTATTTGGTGGATTAGCTCGGATGCTCGAATCTTGCGTGTTAACAAGGCAGCCTGTCAGTTGCTAGGCTACTCAGAAGAAGAATTGCTTTCCCTGACCATACCCGACATCGACCCTGATTACCAGGCTGATAGTTGGCCCGTTCACTGGGCGGAACTTAAAGAACAGGGCACGCTCACATTCGAGTCTCGGCACAAGGCAAAGGATGGGAGCATCAGACCCATGGAAATCAACAGTAACTTTTTAGAATTTGGGGGCAAGGAATATAATTTTGCCTTTGCACGCGACATCACTGAGCGCAAACGGTTAGAAAATGCTCTACAGAGTCTCGTCGCTGGCACGGCAGCAGTGACAGGTGATGCATTCTTCCCAGCACTTGTCCAACATCTAGCAACGGCGCTTGGGGTTCGTTATGCTCTCGTAGCGGAATGGGTAAGCGAACAACCCGATCAGGCAGGGACTCTTGCCTATTGGGTTGATGACCGACTGGCGGAAAACTTTAAGTATGACCTAGCCAATATGCCCTGCCAATTCGTTATAACCCAGAAAAGACCCTATTGCGGGCTACAGGGCGTGCAAGAAGCCTTCGCCCAAAACCAGTATCTCGCCGCAATACAGGCGGAGTGTTACTTGGGAGTTCCCATGTTCAACGCATCCCAACAAGTTATTGGTTTGCTGTGCATTATTGACGATAAGCCGCTAGCCGATCAGCAACGCGCCCTTTCGATTATCAAGATTTTTGCGGCACGGGCGGCGGCGGAACTAGAGCGGAAGCGGACAGAGGAGGCTCTTTGGAAGACGAATCAACAGCTTCAGGCAGTGATTCAAGCCGCGCCAGCTGCTATTGATATCCTCGATCTAGATGGGAACATTCAGCTATGGAATCCGGCGGCAGAACGGTTGTTCGGCTGGAGCGAACAAGAAGCTCTCGGACGCTCTCTTCCGATGATTCCTCTACAGCAATGGGACGAGTTCCAAAGGTTCCTGCGTAGCTCTTTAGAGGAGGAAAAGGTACTTACTGAGTTGGAGGTTCAGCGCCTGAGAAAGGATGGTTCTGTGATCGATGTCAGTCTCTCCGTAGCACCTCTACGCGACACCAAGGGCAAGATTATTGGGGCAATGGGTATCCTCTCTGACATTAGCGATCGCAAGCGAGCACAAGAGGTGCTGCGCCAAAGTGAAGAGCGCCTGCGTCTGGTGTTGGAGAATATGCCAGTAATGATGGATGCATTTGATGAGAGCGGTAACATCATCATCTGGAACCGCGAGTGCGAATGCGTTACGGGCTACACTGCCGAAGAAATAGTCGGCAATCCCAGAGCAATGGAACTGCTGTATCCCAATTCAGAGTATCGCCAGCAGATGATGGCACAATGGGCTGAACGTGGGAATGATTACCGCGATTGGGAATGGGAAATGACCTGCAAAGATGGGACTGTCAAAATTGTTTCATGGTCTAATATCTCCCAAGAATTCCCTATTCCTGGTTGGGCTGCGTGGGGTGTGGGGGTAGATATTAGCGATCGCAAACGAGCCGAGCAAGAAATTCGAGAACTCAATCAAAACTTGGAACGCCGCGTTATTGAACGGACTGCCCAACTCGAAGCGGCAAACAAGGAACTCGAAGCGTTTTCCTATTCAGTCTCCCACGATTTACGGGCACCACTGCGCGGGGTTGATGGCTTTAGTCAGGCGCTTTTGGAACGCTATGCCGACAAGCTAGATGATAAAGGCAAACACTACCTCCAACGCATCCGTGCGGGCACTCAGCGCATGGGAGAACTCATTGATGACTTGCTGAGGTTGTCGCGAGTTACCCGTAGCGAAATGCGCCGCACAAAAGTCGATCTGAGTGTTCTGGCAGAAGCGATCGCCGCAGAGCTTCACTCAACGCAACCCGAACGACAAGTCGAATGGGCGATCGTTCCCAGACTAGTTGTAGATGGGGATGCGCGGCTGTTGCGGGTTGCTCTGGAAAACCTGCTGAATAATGCCTGGAAATTTACATCAAATACCCTAAACACTCGTATCGAATTTGGTGTCATCCTGAAAGAAGGAGTTGGAGTCGCCTACTTTGTTCGTGACAACGGTGCAGGATTTGACATGGCTTACGTCGATAAACTATTCGGAGCCTTTCAGCGCTTACACTCAACGACTCAGTTTCCCGGCACTGGCATTGGACTAGCTACCGTACAACGGATCGTTCATCGACATGGGGGTCAAGTATGGGCAGAAAGTGCGGTGGAACAAGGCGCAACTTTCTACTTTACGCTCTAACATAAATAAGCTTAATCCACTGCTGAATTATGAATTCATCACTGCATATTTTGCTTGTTGAAGATTCACCAGACGACGCTGAACTGCTTGCGATCAAACTAGAGAATAGCGGCTACAACGTAATATATAAAGGGGTGGATACAACTGCTTTCCTGACAACACCAGAAGACAATCTTGCTAACTGTTACCTTAATACAGAGAAGTTGACTTCCCCCGATACACAACAGTGGTTTCTAGTCCATGTTGAAACGCTTGATGTTGCTATTCAATATCTGAGGGAAAGTCAATTTGATGTAGTCTTATTAGACCTGTCCCTGCCCGACTCATCTGGATTAGATACGCTCAAAAAACTCCAGGATTTGGCATTTGAGATCCCAGTTGTAGTGCTAACGGGGGCTGACGATCGCAATCTTGCCTTACAAGCCATGGCAATCGGTGCCCAGGATTATCTCGTCAAGGGTCAAATCCTAGGGCAATTGCTAGAGCGTGCTATTCGCTATGCGATCGAGCGCAAAAAAGCTGAAGTTCACATCATTAAACAAGAACGAGAACTCAACCAGCTAAAGCTGATGCATAGCGAAAAGATGGCGATGCTGGGACAACTGGTTGCCAGCGTCGCCCATGAGATCAATAACCCTGTCAATTTCATCTACGCCAACCTCAGCTATGTCGATAACTATACTCAGGATTTACTCGCTTTAATCGACCTTTATCAACAGGACGCTGTTCGCGCTACTCCTGAAATCCAAGACAAGATTGAAGAAATTGACCTCGATTTTCTGAGGGAAGATCTGCCCAAAACTCTGTCCTCAATGAAGATGGGATCTGAGCGCATTTCTGAGTTGGTGCTGACGTTGCGGAACTTCTCTCGGCTTGATGACGCCCAAATGAAGCCCGTCAACATCCATGAGGGTATCGATAGCACGTTATTGATTTTGCGCGATCGACTTAAGGAGAAATCAGGACATTCAGCGATTGCGATCGTTAAGGAATACGGGAGTCTACCCCTAGTCGAATGTTATGCTGGACAGCTAAATCAGGTATTCATGAACATCCTGAGCAATGCAATTGATGCTTTGCATCAGCAAAACTCTGATAGCTCAAAAGAAGCGATCGAAAACCACCGCCCTACCATTACAATCCGCACTCAAGTTTTAGAAAGCGATCAAGTGAGAATCAGTATTAAAGATAATGGACCGGGGATGGCTGAATCGGTCAAAGGAAAAATATTCGACCCCTTCTTCACAACTAAAGAAGTGGGTAAGGGCACAGGGTTGGGATTATCCATCAGCTATCAAATTGTCACAGAAAAACATGATGGACAGCTGCAATGTATTTCAGCGCCAGGGCAGGGGGCAGAGTTTCTTTTTGAGATTCCCATTAGACAAAATGGTGAGTCACAGCACCCGGTTAGCCAAGTAGGCGCGTCGCGAAGTTGAATGGCACTGACTTAAGCTAAAAGTAGTCGTCCACCCTAAAAATCCTGATTGGGGGACGAAGTGCTTCCCTCAAACAAGAACTGCACGAGGGTTTAAAGGGGTGACGAGAGTTCTTAAGTCAGTGCTATTCGACTTAAGGGGTCGAGTTTGGGCAGAAAGCGCGGTAGAACAAGGCGCAAATTTTCACTTCACCTTGTAATATGAACAACATTCCTGATCTCCCCAAATGGAGGTAATGTGGCTCAAAAAAGCATCCTACTCCTAGTTGAAGACAATCCTGACGATGAAGAGTTGACTCTGCTTGCGTTCGACCAAAACCCAAGTGCCCAAGATGTCGTAGTAGCTCGCGATGGGGTAGAAGCACTAGACTATTTATTTGGGACGGGCATCTACGCTGGTCGTGACACAAGTACCATGCCAGCACTTATCCTACTAGATTTACAGCTACCTAGAATCAGTGGTTTGGAAGTGTTGCAACGACTGCGCGCCGACCCTCGTACAAAATTGGTTCCTATCGTTATTCTGACAACATCGAACGAGCAGCAAGATTTAATCAATAGTTACAGTCTTGGCTGCAACAGCTACATTCGCAAACCTGTGGACTACACCCAATTTGTCACAGCTGTACAACAATTAGGAATGTATTGGCTGTTGTTAAACGAAGCCCCTCCCATGCAATTAATTTAGGATGAACATACCACTGCGCGTTCTAATCGTTGAAGACTCAGAAGATGATGCTGAACTGCTAATTTATGAACTAGATCAGGGGGGTTATGACCTAATCCATGAACGAGTGGATACAGCAGTAGGAATGAATGCCGCACTCGATCAACAGCAGTGGGATATTGTTATTGCCGATTATACGCTGCCTAGTTTTAGCGCCCCAGCTGCGTTAAATCTATTGAAGGAAAAAGCATTGGATTTGCCATTCATTATCGTGTCGGGCACTATCGGTGAGGATATTGCCGTTGCTGCGATGAAAGCGGGTGCCCATGACTACTTAATGAAAGGCAAACTAGCGCGGCTAGCTCCGGCAGTCGATCGCGAACTGCGCGAAGCAAGCGATCGCCGCAAACGGCGCGAAGCAGAACAAGCTGTGCGTCAGAATGAAGAACGCTTTCGAGCACTGATCGAAAATGCCTTAGATATCATTACGGTTCTCGATATCGATGGTGTAATTCACTATGAAAGTCCCTCAGTTGAGAAAGTTTTGGGGTATAAACCGGAGGAGTTAGTTGGCAAAAGTATCGTTGAGTACGTCCACCCTGACGATAAAGCCAACGTCCTGAATACCCTGAGTCGAGCCGTACAAAACCCAAGTGCTGCTCTAGCCATAGAGTTCCGCTTTCAGCACCAAGATGGCTCTTGGCGGATTCTTGAGGCAGTCGGCAAGAATTTTTGCGATCGCGCTGTTGATTCAAAAATTTCCAGTATTGTTATTAACGCTCGCGATATCACAGAGCGTAAGCGAGCTGAAGAAATTCGTAATGCTCTAGAAAGGGAAAGACAACTCAGTGAAGGGAGATTCAATTTTGTTTCGATGATGTCCCACGAGTTTCGCAACCCCTTGACTACGATCCTCATGTCTAGCGAATTACTCCAAAATTTTAGCGACAGAACGACCCAAGAGCAAAAAAGTCGATGCCTTAAGCACATTGAAACTGCCGCTAAAGAGATGACGCAGCTGTTAGATGATATTCTCAGCCTCACTAAAGCAGAAGTTGGAAAATTGCTATTCAACCCACAGCCACTTGACTTACAAGATTTCTGTCGTAATTTAGTGGAAGGGATGCAGATGGCTAGTGGTGATAAATACACCCTTAGTTGTGTCATTCAATGTGAATGCAGCAAGGCTTGTATGGATGAAAATCTCCTCAAGCATATCCTCGTTAATTTACTCTCAAACGCAATTAAATATTCACCCAAAGGTGGCAAAATCTGGTTTCAACTCTCCTGCGGAGGGGGAGAAGCTATCTTCCAAATCCAGGATCAAGGCATCGGCATTCCTATAAAAGATCAACAACGCCTCTTTGAATCGTTTCATCGAGGGCAAAATGTTGGCAGTATTCCCGGTACTGGATTGGGACTTTGCATTGTTAAACGATTTGTGGACTTGCAGGGCGGCAAGATTGCTCTGAAAAGTAAGGTAGGAGTAGGCACTACGTTTACAGTCACAATGCCCTTAAATGGTCAGCCCTGTATTGAGGGACGAGACGATGCAAGTGCCTGTTACGCGCTCTAGAGTCCGAGTCCTAGCCCTATAAGCTCGCTCCGGCTCCTTACTCATCGTTGTAAAAAGTGGCTATGGAGGCTTGCAGCTAGTTTTTCCGAAAACCGTACGGCCCAATTCGATGAAAGTAGTATTTCAGTAAATCTACGGTTTTATTTCCAGAGGACGCACTTATATAATTCCTCCAGTTATTTTATGGCTTAAAGCGATGTATACGAATGATTTAGTCCATGTCGATTCGAGTGATAGTAAAGTTGAGGATATTTGGCAAAAGGCTCAAAAGCTCTCCATAGATGAAAAAGCGGAACTAGTTCAGAAGCTGCTAGATAAGGAATCCGGTCTAATTGTCATATCGGCAAATAGTCATTTGGTTGATTATATAATTGCTCAAATGAGCCTTTTGTCCTCAGAGGGTTTGGCATACGTATTGAAAGCGATCGCTCCTCGACTTGGCTCTAAAAACAAGTAATCTAGATGTTGATGCAGAAACAGTAGTAGAACTAACAAAATACCGCAACTGGGTGCCTACCATCTTTCCCCTGACGATGCCAAATTCTCCTTTTGTGTAGCCTCTAGGTTCGATTCTTGAGACTTTCTCAAAATGATTGTCAGATTAGCCCGGTTAATGCGATCGCGTATAGCTAGCGAAGAATTACGAGTAAGGGTAGGATAAACAGATACTATAGCTCTTATTAATAAAAAACGCTTTAATTAAAAAACTTTACTATTTCCTGATAATCAGTCTTGTTAGTTGAAGAGTTGATAAAGCTAATGCCATAACTCTGGCAGAAGAGACTGACCATGCTATTACTATCAGTAATAGTAGTATCTAACGAAAGCACAAGGCAAGGCGATCGCTAAAAACTATAAGTTCTACTTTATACTGTTTAGGAATTGTAATGAAACTTAGAATCCTGGCTACTGTTTTACTGCTAGCTCCATCTTTCTTCGCAACCCCAATTAAAGCTCAAACCCTCCAGTTGGTTGCACAATTGACAACAACTAGGCAATGTACCAAATGTGAGCTAAATGGTCTTAACTTGGGTCGTTTCAATCTGGCTGGTGTCAATCTCAGCAATGCAAACTTGAATGGTGCTGACTTGAACCATGCAGACTTGATGAATAGTTTCCTGATTAGTGCTTCTCTTAATAGTGCTAACCTGACTCGTGCCAACCTAAATAATGCCAGCTTGAGTGGGGCAAGCCTAACTAAGGCAAATCTGAGACTAGCAAGCCTAAGAGGGGCAAGCTTAAGTGGAGCAAGCTTGAGTGATGCTAACCTCAGTGGGGCAGGATTGCGTGGTGCCGACTTAACCTATGCTGACCTGACTGGTGCCAACCTGGATGGTGCCGAACTGGTATCTGCCAACCTACAGAATGCCAACCTGACTGGGGCAAGCGTGACGGATACCAATATGAAGAATGTTCTGCTGTGCAATACCACCATGCCTGATAAAAAAGTGTCTAATCGTGATTGTTCTAAAGTTAAGTCGTGAGGGCGTCAGCCCTGAGTATGAGTACTCAACGAACAATGACTAGTGACCAATGATAAGTCATCATCATCGCGAGTAATAGTCTCCCACCTCTACAACTAGTAGATTTGAGGTAGGGTTTAAATCCACTTAATATTTTTTACATCTAAAGAGGATAGGTTTTTGCTACGCTTTCTGTAATCTATAGGATAGAGGGTGATCTCCTGAATGTTACACTCCATTCAGGAAGGGAGTAAGCGATCGCAAAGCGAAGCCAGTTACTGAGATCAGACGAGGCTACCCATGACAGCAACGAGTAGAGGAACCTAGTTTCTGTGGATTTTTGCTCTTTTTTAGCAAAGACAGTATTAAAGAGAAGATAGCTAAAATGAAAGACCTACTCATTGATTATCGTGGAGAAACCTTAGTCCTAAGTCTATCTTTTTTGCTTGTTTTGGGTATCGTGATGACTCTAGGCTATGTTAGCCGTAGTTTAGAAAACGTGATTACGTTTACTATTATTTCTATGGTTCCACTATTTTTCTTATATATGTTGTTCCACACGCCTTAGAGACTTTTTACATTAGCGATCGCAATAAGAATTCATCCTTCTGTTTCAGGTAGTGGAGAGAAGGGTTCCATCAGCTCTTACAGAATAAGGTCGTTCGCATCTGTATGCAGACGACTACACCCTTTCAATCATCTATCCACTTACCACAATCCACAACTATTTGCTGTGTTATCTTCTTGGGTACACAACTAAGTATAGTTGTCAAGTATAAATTGACGAGAGTAATATTAAGAAATTGCAAATAAAAACCCAGTTGGTCAATAACTGGGCTGGCTGTATGCTTGTGACTGATGATTGATGTGCGCTCCTCACAGTCTTAGCATTACCTAAAGTCTGAGATTTTTCTCCTCGTATAGGACAATCTTTTTTCTGGCTACTCCTTCTTTACTTCAAGAAAGAATTCGTTACAATCGCGCAGCAATATCTATCATATCCAAAGATTTTAAAACCCTCGGTATAAATCTTTGATTCACCGAGGGAGGATGTCACACAACGGCAATACATTCAATTTCTACCAACACGTCCTTTGGTAGACGGGAAACTTGGACGCACGCACGAGCGGGAGCTGAGGTTTCATCGAAGTATCGAGCATAAACCCCATTCATGGTAGCAAAATCATTCATATCAGCTAGAAATACCGTTGTTTTCACGATGTCCTGCGTTTTAGCCCCCGCTGCGGCTAGTACGGCTTCCAGATTTGCCATTACCTGCTCTGTCTGCTTGACAACATCATTTGCCCCAACAATTTCGCCAGTACTGGGTTCAAGAGGAATTTGACCAGAAACAAAAATCATCTGGCCGCTGGCAGCGATCGCTTGATTGTAGGGACCCACTGGTGCAGGGGCGCTGTCTGTGCGGATAACGTTTCGCGTCATAGTTTTTTAGAAACAGAGAAATTAAGCTGAGAAACTTTTCCCCCCAAAGAATAACTGTTTATGTACCCCAGTGAAGCGGTAGCGTGTAACTCAAAGCACAAGCGCGAAGCACCATTCTAAAGATCAAGAGCTACTCCAAGCTGTATAGGTATAGAAAAGAAATTAAGACTCATCCAGCTGGGGGAAGTCTCACCAGTGGGAGATGAGCCAAGCTATTTTTAAAGACCATATATTAAGAAAACCTCTATTTAGGTCACCTCCAGATGAAGATGAGGCTTTCAAGAACCACAGCATCATGAATCGGCAAAACTCCACGCTTCTGAGCAATACTCGCTTCTGGCAGTATTTCGCCGTCCCCGGCTTAGTAACTGTTGCCTATTTTTGGACAGCCCAACTCGTGTTCTTTAGTTTAAGGCTGAGAATAGAGGCTTCTCCAGTCTGGCCGTCAGCAGGGATTGCCTTAGCAGCACTGCTCTTGCAAGGACAACGGGTTTGGCCTGGAGTGACATTAGGAGCTTTCTTGTTTGCCCAGTCCTTGGGAGTATCATGGGTAGTCGCCTGCGGTGCAGCTTTCGGTAGCACTTTACAAGCTATAGTCGGAGCAGAATTGCTGCGGCGAATGGGGTTTCGCCCTTCCCTAGAACGACTGAAAGATGTTTTGCTGTTGGTTGTCTTTGGTGTCTGCGGCTCAACCCTCGTCGGTGCGACCATAAACACGCTGGTTGCTTATCTAGGTGGTTTAATTGACTCCTATAACTGGAGAGAAAACTGGTGGACGTTGTGGCTGGGTGACAGCATCGGAATTTTAATCATTACTCCCTTCGTGTCGATCACTCACGATTCGATGGGGCAACTTAGAGTGGCAACATGGCATTGGAGAAAACTAGCCAAGCGTGACAACCTGTCGAAGCTAAGACGCTGGCTATTCATTCCCAATCTAACCGCCCCGACTTCCCTAATCAAGGGAGATATACGAAGGAAAATCCCACATCGAGCTGAGGCAGCTATCTGCTTCACCCTTTTGTGTGCCATTAGCTGGTTTGTCTTTTGGTCAAAAACAGAAAATGGGATTGCTCAATATCCACTTGAATACCTGCCCTTTACCTTTGTTGTCTGGGCAGCACTTCGCTTTGCTCAAAGGGGTGCGTTGATAGCAACGCTTGTTGTTTCTATTATTGGCATTTGGGGAACAGTTCAAGGCAGTGGTCCGTTCATAGCCAAGGCTGGCTCAATCGACCAAGCGATTCGATTTTTACAATGCTTTATGGGCGTCGTTACCCTCACGGGGTTAGTCTTGGCAGCTGTTGAGTCGGAGCGAGCTTTAGCGGAAGATTTACTCAAAGAGCGAGAAGCGAGTCTAGCAAATGCTCAACGCCTTGCCCAACTGGGTAATTGGGACTTTATACCGATCTGCGCCGGGACATCTAGCATCCCCCAACAGAAATTGCGGTGGTCAGATGAACTATATCGTCTGTTTGGTTTTTCCAATCAAGCCTTTGAGCCTAGCTGGGAAACTTTTTTTCAAGTCGTTCATCCAGACGACCGAGAGCGAGTTGGGCAGGCAATCCGAGGCGCGTTGCGAGAAAATAAGCCCTACAGCCTTGATTATCGAATCGTGCTGCCGGATGGTCGAGAGCGTGTGGTATGCGAACAATCGGAGCTTTATAAGGGCGGCATATCAGGAACGGTGCAGGATGTAACCGATCGCAAACAGGTGGAAGCTCAACTCCGCGCCGCCGCCGAACACGTTAGCGAAGCGGCGGCTAGGGAGCGCTTGCTGGGAGAGATGGCACTGCGGATTCGACGCTCTCTCAATATTGATCACATTCTCAATACAACCGTAGCGGAAGTTCGGCAGTTCTTAGGTGCAGATCGGGTCTTTATCGGTCAAATTAACAGGACTCAGACAGATTTGAATACGGCTTTACAAGGTCTAGTTATTGCTGAATCAGTAGACCCTGTTTACCCATCTTTGCAGAGCTTAGTTGTTGATGACGAGCTTTCCCTGGAAGAATGGCGATCGCTATTTGAACAAAGCCGCGTTCGGGTTATTGAAGACACACAGAAGATCGATCTATCCCCAAAGTTGGCAACGTACTATGCTCAGTATCAAGTCAGAGCGATTTTGGGAGTCCCAATTTTGGTAGGGGATGAGCTATACGGCGCGTTGGTGATTAACCAATGTACCCAGCCGCGTCACTGGCAGGTGTGGGAAATTGAATGGCTGACTTCACTGGCAACACAAGTAGCGATCGCTATTCAGCAAGCCGAACTCTATCGACAAATTACAGAACTCAACACTCATTTAGAATCGCAAGTCGAAGAACGCACCCAAGAACTCAGTGCGAAAATGACCGAGCTTCAGGAACTCAATCAACTCAAAGATGTTTACCTGCAAGCCGTTTCCCATGATCTGCGTACCTGTTTGCTAGGGATGTCTATGGTGTTGAATAATTTGTCTAAGTCGTCTGGTGAGGTGACACTTTCGCGTCCTCTGCTAGAGCGAATGATCACTAGCAGCGATCGCCAGTTGAATTTGATCAACTCCTTGTTAGAAGACCATTTCAACGAAGAGCGAGATTTGGAGTTGCGCTGCAAACCAGAACACCTGGACGAGCTGATTCAAAATACGATTGCTGAGTGTTCGTCAATGCTTACTCAAAACAAAGCAAACCTGACTCAGATTCTACCGCCAGATCTCCCTTCAATCGCTGTCGATTCAACGCAATTACAGCAGGCATTGAAAAATCTCCTCATTAATGCCTTGAAACACAACCCACCGGGACTCAACCTAACTTTGCAAGTCACGGTTGAGCAGCAGGTAATTCGCTTTATTCTCCAAGATGATGGAGTGGGAATGAACCAACAACAACAAAAGAGTCTCTTCAAACTCTACATTCGAGGTCTTCACACTCAGCACTTAACGGGGATTGGTTTAGGCTTGTACCAGTGTCGGCAAATTATCAATGCCCACGGAGGGGAAATTGGTGTCATCAGTGCCCCAGGAGCGGGGTCAACGTTCTGGTTCACTTTGCCTCGTGCTGCATCAGCCTTACACGAATGCGATCGATTTGTAGCCAGCGATGGCTGAGAGAATCGAACTGGAGTAGGGAGTAGGGAGTGGGGAGTAGGGAGTGGGGAAAGAGATTTTCAGGTTGAGTAGTAGGGTGGGCAATGCCCACCTTACACAAAAGTGCGAATTTGTTTTTGGACGCCCGCTAAGAAAAGCGATCGCTATTCTTTTCCACTCAGGGCGTGAGTCTTAACAACGTGTTGTAGCAAACCCTCACAGGCATCTAACAGTAGATCGATGACTTTGTTAAATCCCTCCGTACCGCCGTAGTAAGGGTCAGGAACTTCTCGTTCATCGTGATGGGTAGCAAAGTCGCACATCAAGCGAACTTTATCTCGATACTTGCCTGCGGGGTCGAGGGAGAGAATGTCCTGATAGTTCTCTTGATCCATTGCCAGAATCAAGTCAAAGTCTTCAAAATCAGACTTCTGAAACTGTCGGGCTGCACCCTTAAGCACGATTCCTCGGCGTTCGGCAGCTGCTGCCATGCGGCGATCAGGAGGAGAACCAATATGATAACCTCCAGTACCAGCAGAATCGCAAACAATCCTGTCACTAAGACCCGCTTGTTCGATCAAGTGATTCATGATGTTCTCTGCTGAAGGGGAACGGCAGATATTACCAAGGCAGACAAAAAGTAACTTATAGGGCATAGGTATTATAGTAAGCTGCTCGTGCAGTTGGAATGATCGCTCTTTAGCTCATACCACGACCTTCAGGCGCGGGATGAATTAGGTTTTAGGTTTTAGATTTTAGGTTAAAAGCGTTTATTTGATTGCCGCCAACACCTCGCCAAACCCAATACCCAAGACCTAGTTTGACCAACGACCCGTGTTAAGTTTAGCAACGAAGATGCTCAATACTCCCTTTAGAGTGAGATAACGGATGCCTGACTCATGCATGACCGTTGGTGCTGTCATGCCAACGAACATCCATCAGTAACCCTAAAAATATCTTCTAGTTGTAGAGGGATAACTACCCAATTTAATGCTGACTTCAGGAAAATATTCGATGTTCAAGTCGCGCCGTCGCAGATACCAAAAGACACCTCAACGCTTACCGCTTCTGGTGTTTCTAGCGGCGATCCCCGTAGTCTTAATTCTCCTAGAATTGCTGACTCGGATTGCCGTCGGTATTATGGGCAAAAACGCAGAGTTTGCCGCTTACCAAGGAACATCAACAATTGCTAACGAGTATTCTCTCAAGTTCCTCGGTCAAACCCAACAACCTTATGATGGCTTATCAGACCGTGGACGCCTCGCTGCCCAAAGGCAGCCAGTTATGGGCTACAGCTTAGTCGGAAACCAAAAGAGTAAGTTCTGGCACATTAACGAACAAGGTTTTCGCGATGATAACTCGGTTCCTCTCACTAAACCTAAAAATGAAATTCGGATTTTTCTTTTAGGGGGTTCTACAGCCTTTGGTCAGTGGAATGAGAATAATCAAGCCACCTTAGCACACTTGCTTGAAGCTCGTCTGAACGAACGGATAGCGCAGCAGAAGCGTTCTCCAGAGAAATACCGTCCGGCAACTTTGCCTTACTTTAAATCGGAACTGGATAAGGTAGTGACTTTGCCGCTACGGATGCGAGACGGTCAATATCGGGTTATCAATGCGGCTGTCCCCGGTTATGCTTCTGGAAATCAATTGGCGCAGTTAGCGCTCCAGATTTTGCCTTACAGTCCAGATGCGATCGTGATTTTAGATGGCTACTCCGACTTGATGCTGCCCAGCAATAAACCTCAAACCGAGATTCCAAATACGGAAGCTTTCCTCAACAATGCACCGGGACATTTCTGGACTTACCTCACCCACCAGTTGCAGCAAGCTTTCAGTAGCACTTATTTAGTGAAGGCGACGCAATACTGGCTCCTACGTCCGCAGCCATCGGTGAGTCAGTCGAGTTTAGTAGTAGCCGAGCAGACAAAACCCCTGGAAGAACATCTTGCTGCTGACTCCACTGAACTAGGACGGCGAGTGGCAAGGTATCAGCAGTACCAGAAGCAAATCGTGACGCTGACAGCAGGAGCACGCATTCCGTTGATTATCGGTCTTCAGCCAGAAATTACGAGCCGCGACTCTAATAAACTTTCACAAAAAGAACAAGCAATTCTTAAAGAACTAGGACCGACCTATACACAACGGGTGAAGAGCAGTTATGCACAATTAGTACAAGTCAACCAGAAACTACAGGAAGCCTTTCCCAATAATGTGAAAACGCTGAACTTCTACAAACTTGATCGCGACCTTCCGAAGGGAGCTTTTTACGACGCGATTCACTTGTCTAAGGAAGGGAATGCGGCACTTGCCGAGCAGTTTTATCGCGTGATGACTAGCATACCTAAGTTGCAAGTGCCACCCCCGAAACCCCCGCAATAAGGCAAAATTGACACTCCTCGGTCTAAAGACGCGAGGATTCTTTCGTCACGGGGAGCGCAACCGCTTTACCCTCAGAAAGCATCTTTACCGTGTGTCCCACGGCTGCAAGTCCTCTAACGAGAACTACTTGAGCGGCTGCAACATCTCTATGTGTCGTATAGCCGCAATGTTGGCATGAGTGAACCCGCTCGAATAACTCTTTTTTGCCAGTCTCTACCAAGCAGTTTGGACATATCTGGCTAGTCTTCTTGCTATCCACTTTCAGAAAAAACACGCCACGCTTACGGCAACACTGTTCTAATATTTGGAAGAACTGACCCCAACCAGCGTCTAAACAGTGCTTTCCAAGGAAGCCACGAGCTAGACCTTTGAGGTTTAAATCCTCCACGAATATCATCCCTGCCCAATCACAGAGGTTGTGTGCCAGTAGCCAATAGTAGTTTTTCCTGGTATTTGCAATGCGCTCGTGCAAATTACTGACTTTGACTTGAGCTTTCTTGCGGTTATTTGACCCCTTGACCTTTCTCGACACTCTTTTTTGCAGCAATTTAAGCTGGCGTTCAAGTTTCTTGAAAGGGCGTGGATTGGGGAACAACTTCCCGTTAGAAACCGCAGCAAAGTAACTAATTCCAACATCAATCCCAATGGCTTCACCATGGGGCATTAGATCAGGGACTTGCACATTCCATTGCAGTGCAAGCATGGCATACCAGCCACTGGCACGTCGGACTATCCGCACTTGTTTCAACGTTGCACCACTAGGGATTTCACGCGACTTCCGGAACTTGACCCAGCCAATCTTAGGTAACTTAACTGCGCTGTTTTGTATAGGGTTAACTCCCATCTGTGGAAACACAAATGAGCGCATAGTCCCTACTTTTTTAAAGCGAGGAAATCCATGTCCTTGCTCCCACATACTGACAAATGCCTGCTCAAGACGCTTCAAAGTTTGTTGTAAAACATGAACCTGAACCCGCCAGAGTGCAGGTATCTTGGCTCTAGCTTCAGTTAATCCTTTGCACTGACTAGCGTAAGTAGGTCTACGTGCGTCTGCTGGGATGATGTATTCACAACGGATGGAGCAAGCGTTTACCTGACAACTGCGAGACTTAAACCAGTCTTTACGCTCGGCTAAAGCGTAATTGTAGGCACGCCGACACTGCTCTAGCCAGTCCTCAAAGATTGCTATCTGTGCCGACGTGGGTTTAAGTTTGAACTCGTAAGTTAACGTAAACACTCTTCTTTACCGATTCCTTGCCTCCATTCTACTAAAGCTTGACCTAACGTAGTAATGCTTTATCAAGATAGTGCCGAATAAAAAGCCGCCCTAGAAGGACGAGGCTTGTATCCCATGATTTCCGGTCAAAAGCATCAAATCTTTATCTTTTGACTTTGTACCTGTTATTTTACTGGTTGTCCTGAAGGCTGATAGGCTTACATCCCTGGAAGATTTAGTCCACTAGTTAGTTCTTCCATGCGTTCGCGCATGGTTGCTGTGGACTTTTCATAGGCGTCTTTCATAGCTGTTGTTACGAGTTCAGAAAGCGCTTCTGGTCCATTAGCCATTGCATCTCCAGAGATCGCTACACGCAGGGGTTCCTGGTTACCGCTGAGGACAACCGTGACGCTGCCATCGCCGGATGAGCCTTCAATCTCCATCTGCTCCAATTCTTCTTGGAGTTGTTTAGCGCCCTGTTGAACCTCTTGGGCTTTTTTAAAGGCATCGGCAAGTTCTTTCATCTTGCCTAAACCGAAGCCAAATCCTTGTCCTTTTGTCATAAATGGTTGACTCTATCTGAGTGGGACGAGTATATCGATGTTAAGTCTTAATCTTAGTACTGCTCATGTCAGTTCGACAGCTTTAAACTGATTAAAACTCGCCTAAGATTCTCACTTCTGGTTCTAGGCAGAGCGACCAGTGCCGTTCTACTTGCTGCTGAACGTGGCGGATGATTTGGAAGATATCGTTGGCTTTAGCACCACCACAGTTAAGGATAAAGTTGGCATGGCGTTCGGCAACTTGTGCGCCACCGATTTTGTAACCTTTAAGACCGATTTGCTCGATCAACCAAGCCGCAGGACGGGATTCTGGGTTGCGGAAGACACTGCCGCAGCTAGGCAAATGATAGGGCTGACATTGTCGCCGCTGCTCCAAATGTCCAGAGGTTTCGCTGAGTACCTGTTTGGGGTCAGCACCGGGTTTTAACTGAAAGGTAGCTTGGGTGACTAGGCAATCGCTTCCTTGCAGGATAGAGGTGCGATAGCTAAAGCCCAAGTCTTCAGGAGTTAATAGCTCAATTTTCCCATCCGGGGAGAGAGTTTGGGTGTTGACCAGGATGTCCGCTGTGGAACTTTTATGAGCGCCAGCATTCATAACTACTGCGCCACCAACAGTACCGGGAATGCCGACAGCCCACTCTAGCCCTCGCCAGCCACGTTCCGCTGCTTGCCATGCTAGACGGGCAATCGGTTCGCCAGCACCTACTGTGACTGTTCCGGTTGCGGGGTCAAATTGAGTTTGGCGGAGATGGCGAGTACAGATGACTAAACCTGGCAAACCGCGATCGCTTACTAAGAGATTAGAACCTGCCCCTAACAAAGTTAGAGGTAAGCCTTGAGACTTTGCCCACTCAAAACTGGCTTGCAAGTCTTCTAAGCGCCGGGGGGCAACATACCACTCGGCTGGTCCTCCAACACGAAACGAGGTCAGGCTTGCTAAGGAGGCTTGAGACCGAAGCGGGCAATCGGTTCCTGGTAGAGTTAGCTGCGGCTGATAGAGTGTCTTCTTTGAGAGAAGTGTGCTACTAACGCTGGGGGGGTCATAGGAGAGTGTCATACTAATACACGTTAAAAAAGATGCCGATTAGTTTTGGGCAAGAAGGTTGGGGTCAAAGCTAGTTTTTTCGCTTGGCTTTGAGCGATTTCAGGCTTGTTGGCTCAATTTTCTAGATGAGTCAGTGTCCGCCTGTTGGTAGAAGTCCATGACTTGGGGAATAATTTGATTCAGATTTCCAGCACCTAGAAATAGAGCCAGGTCTCCAGGTTGGAGGATTTGGGTGAGGAACTCTGAGACTGACGCTAGGGTTGGTTTGTAGTAAACCTGCTGGTGATGAGCGGCGATCGCATCTCGAACCATCTGACCTGTGATCTCCCCTAAATTGGGTTCCCCCGCACTGTAGATGTCACTAATTACAACAAGGTCGGCGTCGCCGAAGGATTCAGCAAATTCTGACAAAAATGTTAAGGTGCGAGTGTAACGGTGGGGTTGGAAAATTGCAATGACTCGTCGGTACTGTGAGGACGAACTCAGAGAGTCGCCTTTACGTAAACTAGCAGCTGTAAGTGTTGCTCGAATTTCGCTGGGGTGATGAGCATAGTCATCAACAAACGAGATGCCATTGTACTTACCTCGGAGTTCAAAGCGGCGTTTCGCTCCCTCAAAAGTAGCGATCGCCTTAGCAATAATGTCAAACTCCAAACCTAGATGTCGCCCCACTGCCACCGCAGCTAGAGCATTGCTCAAATTGTGTTTGCCCAGCAACTTGAGATGTAGTTCGCCTAAAACTTTATTTCCCTCCCAAACTTGGGCGGTAGTACCATCAGCCTCATAAGTTACGTGATCGACGCTGTAGTCCGCTCCTGTTTCCCTGTGCAGGCTATAGGTGATTGTCGGTTGAAGTCGCGATCGCAACGTTTCACAATCAATACAACCCACTAGCGTTTGACAGCGTTCTGCAAAAGTTTGGAAGATTTCTACGACCTCTTCCAGGGTCTGATAGTGGTCTGGATGATCCAACTCGATATTCGTGACGACACCAATCTTAGGGGAAAGCTTTGCTAAAGACCCATCCGACTCATCCGCTTCCGCAACGAGATAAGGTCCATCACCCAATCGAGCATTGCCTCCCCAGGCATCCACCTCACCTCCTACCACAATCGTTGGGTCTAGACCTGCCTGCAACAGGATATACCCAAGCAAACTACTCGTTGTGGTTTTACCATGAGTTCCCGCAACCGCAATACTCTGGTAATCCTGAATCAACGCGGCGAGTAAGTCCGAGCGATGAAAAATTGGGTAACCCCGTTCCAGTGCCGCCTGATACTCGGAATTAACCGAATTAATTGCCGTCGAACAGATAACTTGGGGCAAGCCTAAAGGGACTTCTTCAGGCGGTAGGGGCAAGTTCGATTTGGAAAGTCCAGAAGAAATTCCCTGCGTCTGGCTGATAGCGATCGCTGTTGAGATTTCTTCATAATCTGGCTCTGTTATTGAGCGGAAGAATTCTAAATTGGTAGCGTCTTGGTTTCTAAAAAGATGAGCGCCAACTGCTTGCAAACGCTGAGTAATATGTGTCGAACGAATATCTGACCCAGAAACAGGAAGTTGACGCTTTGCCAGCACATACGCAAGGGCTGACATTCCAATTCCACCAATGCCAATGAAATGAAATGGCTTTCCACTAAAATCAACAGTATTCAGCATCTTAACTCCTTACACACCACACCACACAAGCCTACTGTGCCAATAACACGCGCTATCATATCAAGAATTGATTTTTCAAGATACAGCTGAAGTAGAGATTTCTCAGAATTTTCACAAAACTCGGTAGACTTACCATCTAGATTGTGTTATTGGACTAGATTTTCTATCCTGAGATAGTTTTTCCTATTAAACACAAAGACTCATTCTTAGTCCGGAAGCTTTACTCCGGAAAACAAAGCCAAGGTTTTGATCGCTGACTCAGATTTTGAGTGAGCTGGCTATTAAGTTGAAGTCTTAATCCCCCAACGGAAGACATATGGGACAACTGGCAATTTTTGGCGGCACGTTCGATCCCGTTCACTGGGGCCACCTTGTCGTCGCGCAGACGGCCTTGAGCCAGTTGAGCCTGGAGAGGGTAATTTGGGTACCAACTCGTCATCCTCCTCACAAACGGGGGTCAGCCTACGAGCATCGTCGATTGATGCTGGAAAGGGCGATCGCAGATAACCCAGCCTTTGTGCTTTCACCCATGGAAACAGACTACAGCAGTACCAATTATGCCGTTGGAACGTTGGCTTACCTCCAAGATATTTATCCTAACCATCAGTGGTACTGGGTTATTGGCCTAGATGCCTTCCAAACTTTACCACGATGGTACTGCCGTGAAAGACTCATACCCGCTTGTGATTGGTTAGTAGCACCGCGTTTTATGCCTGTTTCAGTAGCAGATGCTCATTTCACTACAACGAACAGCCCTCTCAAGGAGATGGAAACGCAAGTGATTTGGCTGTGTCAACAAGTAGCTAGGGAACTGGCAGCGCAAGACATCCTGATTCGCTGGCAGCTTTTACAAATGCCAGAGGTGGGCATCTCCTCTAGTCTGATTCGTCAATACTCTTACCTGGGGCGTTCAATTCGTTACCTGGTTCCAGACGCTGTCCGAACTTACATTACTAGCCACAACCTCTACTAGACCAGCCCTGTCAAGGTGTTAGGTGTTAGGTGGTAGGGTGAATTAGATGTTGGATGTTGGGTATTAGGTGTTGACCCCTAACCCCTATTTTCTAAAGAAGGTCTAAAGAAAATGCCTGCCTTTGCGATATGATCTGGGTCATTAAGAAGATCTTTATCGAGCTTGAATACAGAGGGCAATAAGCAGTGATTAGAGTAGCGATCAACGGGTTTGGACGTATCGGACGCAACTTCATGAGATGCTGGCTGACTCGAACAAACAGCCAGATCGAATTAGTGGGCATCAACGATACTTCTGACCCAAGAACCAATGCGCATCTGCTGAAATACGACACCATGTTGGGGCGGTTAGATGCTGATATCAGCGCGGATGACAACTCCATCATCGTTAATGGCAAAACTGTTAAGTGTGTCTCCGATCGCAACCCACTCAACTTGCCTTGGGCTGACTGGGGAATTGACCTGGTCGTCGAATCAACGGGTGTGTTTGTCAGCCGGGAGGGAGCTTCAAAGCACCTCGCAGCAGGTGCAAAGAAAGTGATGATTACTGCCCCTGCAAAAGGGGATGACGTTGCCACTTTTGTGGTAGGCGTCAACTCTGACCAATACGATAACAGCAAGCATGACATTGTGAGCAATGCTAGCTGTACTACCAACTGTCTATCGCCTTTTGCCAAAGTGCTCCACGAGCAATTCGGTATCATCAAAGGCACGATGACAACTACCCACAGCTACACAGGCGACCAACGCCTTCTGGATGC
>DATNQT010000189.1:0-2191 GCA_036703885.1 Candidatus Sericytochromatia bacterium | reverse complement strand
ATCGGCACTAACAGGCAAGCGGTGATGAAGATTTCACGAGGTTTGGCATCTGCCATGTATTTCTCAAGAACTAGCTCGGAATTGCCTTTTCCATAAAATACTTTGCGTAGCATTGAGAGTAGATAAATTGGGGTAAGAATTAATCCCACCGCTGCCAACAGAACAACCACTACTTTAAAGATTGAGCTGTAAGTATCACTGCTTGTCACGCCCAAGAAGACTGACAATTCACTCACAAATCCACTCATCCCCGGTAAAGCCAGTGAAGCCATCGAACCGACGGTGAATAGGGCGAAAACCTTGGGCATCGCTTGTGCCATCCCACCCATTTCGTCCATTGCCAGAGTATGGGTGCGATCGTAAGTGACTCCGGAAAGATAGAATAACGCAGCTGCAATGAGTCCGTGGGAAAGCATTTGAAGCATTGCGCCGTTCATACCCAACTCAGTAAACGAGGCAATACCAATCAAGACAAACCCCATGTGGGAAATCGAAGAGTAAGCTAACCGCCGTTTGAGATTGCCTTGAGCCAAAGCGCTGAAAGCACCATAGATGATGTTGACTACACCCAAAATCACCAGCACTGGAGCAAAGTGAATGTGGGCATTGGGCAGCATTTCCATGTTCATGCGAATTAGCCCATAACCTCCCATCTTTAGCAATACCCCCGCCAAAATCATCGAGACAGGAGCAGAAGCTTCGCTGTGGGCATCAGGTAGCCAGGTATGTAAGGGGAAAATCGGTAACTTTACGCCAAAGGCAATCAAGAAACCTGCATACACCAGCAATTCCATCGCGATGGGGTAATGCTTATGTGCCAACTGTTGCATATCAAAGGTAACGGTATCGCCGTAAAAAGCCATAGCTAAAGCCGCTACCAGGATAAATATAGAACCTGCTGCCGTATAAAGAATAAACTTAGTCGCTGCATAGAGGCGCTTTTGTCCTCCCCAGATGGAAATCAGAAGGTACACTGGCACTAATTCCAGTTCCCACATTAAGAAGAATAAAAGCAAGTCCTGAGCGGCAAAGACACCAATCTGGGCGCTGTACATCACCAGCATTAAAGCGTAAAACAGACGCGGCTTCTTATTAACCTTCCAGGCGGCTAAGGTTGCCAGGGTTGTCACTAAACAAGTTAAGACAATCAGCGGCATCGATACACCATCAACCGCTAGCGACCAATTCAGACCTAACTGCGGTATCCATGGATACGTTTCAACGAGCTGAAATGTAGAGTTTTGTAAATCGTAATGCTGCCAGAAGGCATAAACCGTTACGGCGAAATCTAGTAAACCTACCCCAAGGGCGTACCAACGAACGGTTTTACCCTCTTTATCGGGGATGAGGGGAATCGCTAGGGAAGCCAGGAGGGGCAACAGAATGATAGTAGTTAGCCAGGGAAATTGAGTGCTAAACATTACCGGGAATTTATACCTATCGTTGCCGACTCCTTTATTGTATTAAGTTAGGTAAAGTTTTGAGAAGAGTAGAAAACAAGGCAAACCAAATCTTTACAATAGATAGGAATAGCGATAAGGATATATAGACATCTAGTGGGTTAGGTGCAGCTGTAACCCATCATTTGCGTAGGTCACATTTCCTTTCTATTACTTTTTACTTGTTGCTGAAGATTCTCTAACTCCTGAACAACCCTTGCTTTGCTTGCACTCAAGTGGCTGCGGATTTCTTGCGTTGCCGCTGGGATATTGCGTTGGGCGATCGCCTCATAAAGACGCTGGTGTTCTGTGCGAATCTCCAACACCCTTGGGTTGTGACGAGTCGTTTGTACTCGCAGTAGTGCCATTTTGCCAAACACTTGGTCTAGTAGAGAAACCAGACACGAGTTATCAGAACTTTTGGCGATGGTGCGATGAAACTGGTAGTCTATCTCCAAAAGCTGAGAGCTGTCAGATTTAGATGCCTTACGCTTGAGCAACTTTTCTGCCTGCGTTACCAAGTCTGCGATCGCCTTGAGCTGAGTGTCAGTGGCGTTTTCACAAGCACCTGTCACAGCAAGTGTTTCCAAGGCAAGGCGGCAATCATACAAATGCGCTGCCTCTTTTGCAGAAACGGTTGTCACTCGCAACCAACCCATCTCATCCGCTGTGACTAATTCTTCTCGTTGAAGTTGACGAATCGCTTCACGAATGGGAGTGCGGCTGACTTGTAGCTGTTCGGCAATCTGCAT
>DATNQT010000188.1:0-11220 GCA_036703885.1 Candidatus Sericytochromatia bacterium | reverse complement strand
AGACGGGGAGGCTTGTAGCTCTACGTGGCAATCATGAGCAGATGATGCTGCAAGCTCGCTCCAGTAGCCAGAAGGAATTGCAGTGGATCTGTTGTGATGGTGACAAGACGCTTGCTTCTTACTCGGTATCTGGCGATGACCTTAACTTAGCAGACGTACCCGACACCCACTGGCACTTTCTGGAGAAGGTGTGTGTGAACTGGTACGAAACGGACACTCACTTTTTTGTACATGCCAACGCTGATCCCGACCTGCCTCTATCCCAGCAACCTGACTACGTGCTGTTGTGGGAGCGGTTTGATAACCCAGCGCCGCACTTCTCCGGCAAAATTATGGTTTGTGGGCATAGCAGTCAAAAAAGTGGCTTACCTCTCAATCGCAGTCATGCCATCTGTATCGATACCTGGGTGTACGGTAAGGGTTGGCTGACGTGCCTGGATGTTATGAGTGGTAAAATCTGGCAGGCAAATCAGGCAGGTGAGCAGCGAATGGGTTGGATAGATCAACTTGCCTAAGAGTCAGCAAGTTGCCACGTTAATTTGGCTTTTCAGCGGCAAGCCATAAGCAAAGGTGATATTACGAGCTATCAGCTTTCGCAAGGGGTCAAGATTAGTAGCTTTCGGACGCCAAATCAGAAAATTAGCGTATATATGCCTATATTCGGAGTGAGCATATAGACTTAAGATTTGTGAATGATGGGCTGGGTTCGGGTTGACATCTGGAGTGCCAGAGCCTAAACACCAGCTTTACTAGTTGCAAGTCGTAACAAAGGAATATTTATGGCACACGAATTACCGCCATTACCCTATAGCTTTGATGCCCTAGAGCCTTACATTGATGCACAGACGATGCAGATTCATCACGATCTGCACCACCAAGCTTACGTCAGTAAGTTGAATGCAGCATTAGAGAAGTATCCCGATCTGCAAAGCAAAAGCCCTGAAGAATTGATCATCGACCTCGATACCCTGCCGTCGGACATCAAGGCTGCCGTGCGGAATAATGGTGGCGGTCATGTAAATCACACAATGTTCTGGACGCTGATGGGCCCAAATGCTGGGGGTGACCCAACCGGAGCGATCGCAACGGCGATTTCTGACACCTTTGGGGACTTTGAAAGCTTCAAGACAAAGTTCAACGATGCTGGTGCTAATCAATTTGGCAGTGGCTGGGCTTGGCTGGTTCGTTCTAGTGATGGAAAGCTAGAAATCCTCAGTACACCCAATCAGGATAGCCCCCTCAGTGCAGGTCACTTCCCAATTATGGGCAATGATGTCTGGGAACACGCCTACTACCTCAAGTACCAGAACAAGCGTCCTGAGTACCTGAAGCAGTGGTGGAATGTGGTCAACTGGGACGCCGTTAACGAGCGTTTTCAGATGTCAAACAGCTAAACCTTGGTTGGCATGAGTACAGGTAAAGTTGCCTGACGAATGCCAATAAGTAGGTGGGCGCACGGTTTTTGAGCCGTCGCCCTTTTTTATAATTGCCTACGGCACCAAGCCCCTAATATTGCCAAAACCTGTAAGAAAAGCGTATGAGTGAGACAACACCACAAGACCTCAACACTAAAGTTGAAGAACTGGAGACAAAACTCAAAGCATCACTAGATGCGATCGCTCATTTAGTGAAAGCCGTTGAGTATCTTCGCAGTAATGACTCTCAAGGCATATTTGACCTAGATTTAGCCAAACACGCCTTGAATGAAGCTGGATATGAGGACGATACGCTGAGTGAAGCCTTAGACTGGCACAACGAATCAGAACCTCACTAACCGCAGACTGGCAAAAACATTTTTATGCTCTAAACTCGTTACTCGGATAACAGACTCTTGTAATACCGGAGTCTCAGGTATCCATTCAAAAACACCATGACTTGTTGTTTTAGGCACGATCGCTTGAGTCAGTTTCGAGCCTTCATACAATTCAATTTTTACATCACCAGCTACATTATCCCTCCACAGAATCAGGTAAGGGAATCCCGGTTTAATTGAGATAGGATTGGCGGATTGACGGATAATAATCTTTGGAGGTTCTTTCGAGTTTCCTTTTTTGCGGAATGCCAGGTAATGCGGTAAATTCCTGGCGTTAGGATTATCTTTAATGTTAACGGGTTGTGGCGTGACCAAGTTACCTGTGCGGGGATTGGTAATGAACGTAGAACTACCACGTCCACCGTTAAAATATCCCTTTCACTCCTAAATTTCGGAGTAAGTCAGCGGCTTCATCTAAAGTACCTTTATTGACAGTTACTATTAAAATTTGCGTACTGGCTTTATAGTCTTCAAAAAAAGCACCGTTCATCATGGAGAACACTTGCTTGCCATAAAGCTCTGTGTACTCATTCCATACCTCCGAAAATAGTTTCATTGGAAAATATGGACTATAGTAGCTACCCGGTTCACCGTAATATTGACCTCGCTCAAACCCTACTTCATCCACTTCGCCAATCATTTGCTCCATCTGCATTTTTCGCAAGTCAATCACTTACAGGTAAGCTTCATTCCCATTAGCAAGTTGGGTTTTGTACAATCCGGCTCCCTCAATAACGTCAAGAGGATGATATATAGTTGGTGGTGTAAAGGCTTGGGCATAGCTAATCATTGTGCTGATGATGATTAGGAACAAGACTTGAGCGATCGGGTAATATTTATTCATCAATTAAATAGTTCTATACTAATAACTATGGATAGTAAGGATTTAGCACAATATATTGAGGCGACAGGCAGTATTTCTAAGCCCTGGCTGTTAGTGCAGCTACGCTTGAAAAAACTCCAAGAACGTCGGGCTACTCTTTCTGCGGACGATTACGTACTTGAACTTGCAGATATTCACGAAGACCTAATGAAACTTGGAGAATGGTGGCACGGCATCGAAGATGAATCCTTTGGCAGTAAGTAAGAATACTCATGAGGAATTTCCCTCGGTAGGGCAGCAGAGTTGGCGATGAGTGCCCGAATTAGATTTGAGCTGGCATCCGGGTATTTGGTGAAAACCTCGCCACCTAATTGCTTGGAGTGAGAATTTCCCATACCTCCTAATCTTTCTCTCGTCTTCGCCCTAGATTTTCCCCTAAAACCTACCACGGCTCGAGTGAGCACTTCGGGTCGAGCCTCAGGGACTTCGACGAGACGTTCGACGAGCGCTCAGTCGAGTTGTCGAGACCTCGCCGAACTCCTACGACCTAACACCTTGACAGGGGTAGGTGGGTCTTGCCTACCTTGCCATTAGGGGTAGCTTCAACGAGCAAATTGCGTAACTAACTCCTGAGAGTATACTTTTTAATCTAGGTTAGAGCTGATTCAATGCCTTTTTAGCCGCGTTAATGCCAGCCCTATAGCCTCGTTGATAAGCCTCGTTGCCATTATCGCCGTCGTCATCAGGCTTGCAGTTTGTGATATTGATACTTGGAATGTAAGCTAACCTGCTAGCTGTATTACTAGATGAGTACTCCGCCCACCTGTTATTGGAGGTGTCTGCTAATTCTCGTTTCACATTGAGCGATGCACCATTGAGTACTGAGCCTGCCAGCGCTGAACTGAAAGAAGGGCTTATGAAGACATCCACTTTATATTCACCAGTGGTTGGACGGAACGTACCGCCTGTTACAGTGCAACGGCTGTCTGCTTTAGCTGGAGCTACAAAAGCAGCAAATGCCACTATAAAAGAAACCACTACGACTAAAAGTTTTCGCAAAAAACTAATTGATTTCATTGAAAATCACTCCTAATACACGCTTTGAAGCCAATATTTTCCATTCTTTCATCGGAAACAAGCGATCGCCTCACCCTACTGAGTGACCACACAATTGCTCAAATCGTTGTTGGTGAATCTCAAAGAGTCGTGTTAGCGCTTCTTCTATGTATCTTTCAGCTTCCCGCTCCGTTCCTCTCAATTGCTGTCTAAACCAACACCTCTCACCAAAAACAAAACCCCAGCTACTAAACTGAGGTACAAACTTTGAGGAGAATCCAATTTCTGTTCCTAAGGCAGACCTTGGCTCGAAAATCTTTATTTAGCTATTAGCCAACACAACTGACAGCAAGTGAAGTCAAAATCAATAAACCAACGAATAGAGTTGCCATTGCACCTTGCACAGCATAGCGACGTTGTTCCCAGACCGTTGGGTACTCGGCATAGTAAACAGAGGTCTTAGGTGCGTAGTTGTTCAGAATGCCATTTTCATTGACGGTGGTATACATATCGCGTGTTTCTACTTTTGTTACTTTATGTAAATAAATATAACAAACTCTTTACATAAAAGCAAGGGTTATCTTAGCGATTCGATTTCTAGCGGGAATTGTGTTATTGATTTTTCGGCTGATAAATTTGCCTTATAACGCTTTATTACCCACTCTTTCAGGACGTTGGCTAGTGGAGCGAAGATAGAACTAGAGAAAACAAGGGTTACAGCCCTAGGAGTATTCAAACTATGCCTATTTCTCCCCGTAGAGTCTATTCCCAGCTCAGAAAACTTGATCAAGGTGACCTCACGACCAGTGCCCTCACCCGTGAGCTTGCACAAGATATACTAGCTAACCCAGGCATCAGCTTGACCATGAGGCAGTTGATTGCCGATCGCCTGCACCATGCCAATAACCGGCTGGGTATGCAAGCAACTGGTGAGGAAAGTAGCTACTAATCCGCCGTTGCTAGTTGGACTCAACAAGCCACTGTCTACTGTGGCGGCGGGTTGATAGAGCGATCGATTGAGAGATCGAGCGATCGCTCTACTGCAATCTTCAGCAAACTAAAGTGATAAATCGCTCCTGTTTGGAACAGGGAAACCAGATTAAAGATCTTCTCCCTTGATAAGGAGGTCATATGCGTAAATGAGAGCAAGAGGTCTATTGTCTGACTATGGAAGATAAGAGTTATTCCCTATGACTAAAGTCATGGTATGAATCGTGACTTTCTCCTCACGTAACCAACACTTGAGAACTCCTATGATGATGACGTATTCCCGATAGAAACTAACAATTAGGTCATGATGAAAATCAAACTGATGCCGATGTTAGCTGGAGTAATCGCTGTATCTGTTGCAGCTACTCCCTTAATCGTCAAAGCTCAAGCTAACACGTCTAATCAGCCTGTGCCTGCACAGTCCAACCAACGCCATCAGGGTAAATGGGACAAGCTAAACCTGAGCGACCAACAAAAAGCGCAACTACGTCAAATTCATGACGAGACTCGTACCCAGATGGAAGCTGTCCTCACACCACAGCAACTAGAGCAGCTAAAAGCGGCAAGGCAAAACCGTCAAGCGGGTCAAGCTCGTCAAGCAGGTCAAGCTCGTCAAGGAAAGGACTCTATTATGGCAGCACTGAATCTGACTGACGCTCAGAAAGCCCAATTAAAGGAAATTAAAGACGCGAAAAAAGCTCGGATGCAAGCTGTATTGACTCCCGAACAGCAGCAGCAACTTCAGCAAATGCGTCAACAATGGCAGCAACAACGGCAACAGCGACAAAACAGCCAACAAGGTAACTAGTAAGACGAGTAGCAATTAACTTTTGCATGAAGTAAAAGTGCTACATCTCGATGGGGTAACTGTAGGTAAAATTCCTTGCGGTTGCCCCCTCTCACTTTAATTTAAAGCGATCGCTCAATATCAAATTATCACTAATCTCCTTTCCTGCTACCGAACTAAGTGGCAATTGTCTGAAGATTAAAACGCTATAAATTGCAGCATCTTTAAATTGCGGGCTACCAAACTCATACATCTCTTGAACCGTGCCACAGCAGATGGGCTGGTTGTAGATTAATCTTCTAAAAGAATTTGCCGATAAGCCTGAATTGTTGTTAATGCGATCGCATCCCAACTATAATTCCTCAAAGCATATTCCTGAGCATTTGCTCCCCGACGCTTCTGCTCCGCGACATCCCGAAGCGCCTCTCGTAACACCTCAGTTAAAGCCTCCACCTCACAAGGACAAACCCATCCGGCTTCAGCACCCTTGACTTCCTGCCAGATATATACCCGGTCAGAAATCACCACTGGCGTTCCAGCAACCATCGCCTCTGCTACTGCAATACCAAAATTTTCATAGTAAGAAGGCAGGACGAACAAGTCAGCCTCTTGTAATAAAGCGGCTTTTAACTCACCTGTAACAAAACCTGCGATCGTAGTGCGCGATGATAGTAGCGGCGAAGCTTTTATCTGTTCATGAATCTGGTTTTCATAATTTGGGTCTTGAGGATTTGTCCCCGCTAGAACAAAGTGAAAATTTGGTAGGGGCAACCCATGACTCGTCCCTACTAACAAGCTTTCTAGCGCCGGAATCAGGAGATTGAGTCCCTTCTTCGGGTCAATTCGGGACATAAAGAGTACCAATAGCGGCTCGTGTGGAATCCCTAACTCAGTCCGCGCCTGCTTTTTGCAGGATTTCTCCCCTTTTAATATAGGGAGTTGGGGGGGTCGAACACCCAACGGAATCACCAAATCTGGCGTAGTCGTACCAAAGCGTTCCGAAATTTTTGCTTCTTGAGTACTGGTAAAGTGAATCGCCTTCGCACCTGCTAAATTCCGTCGCTCTAACAGTGCAGCATAGATTTGCTTTAGCTGCTGTTTTTTACGTAAATCAGCTGGGTCAAGCGTCCCTAAAGGACGCAAAATATATGGTAGCTTCCTTTGTCGTGCTATTATTGCCGCCGCCGTACTCACAGGTGAAAACAGAGCATGGATGTGAGCTAGATCAAATTCTGAAGCGTGGCGCGACAACCACCGTAACAGATTAAGGGAGAATTTGTAGCGACGGAAGGGAGCACAACGAAAATATCGCACCTGATAGCCATCCTGTTCCACTGGTTTATCTAGGGGAACATCCAGTGACGGCTGACCAACATCCCCATTCGAGTCTGTTGTCAACACAGTGACTTCAACGCCTTGCAATGCCAACGCAGCGGAGAGACCCAAAACCATTTGGCTGGGTCCTCCATAAACTAAAGAAATTGAAGGAACAATTTGTAGAATCTTTAGTGATTTGTTCACAAAGTTATCCGGTTTTTTATATTGCTAAAATATTAGGACACGCTCAGACTATTGCCAATCAAGTTATTAAGATTTTTCTAATTCCCAGAGCAAGATTTGGTTGGTTTTAGAAGCAATAGGTTTTAGCTTATACTCTGGCTTTTCTTCAAATCCCTTTACCCATTTTTGGAAAGAGTCAGCTTTCAATAAAAATACATCTTTAAAACTACTGGGAGTTGGAGGAATACTGATTTTTTCTTCTGAGTTTGAGTCTACATGGCAACCAAAGCATTGAGGCTTTACCAAAAGCTGTGCTTTTGGGTTAACTTTATAGCTAAGAGATAGCAAATCTGCTGCTGTAGGATTTCCAATTAAAAGTGAGGAATTAGCTTTGTTCAGGAAGCTAGCAACCTTAGGAACACCTTGACCAAGACTCTTACTCGACGGAACTTCAATTGAAGAAATGATGGCACAGGACAAGACTCCTCCGGAAACTAGGGCAATCATAGCCAACTGCCACAACTTCTGTTGCCAGATGTTAGTAGATATTCCAATAATTTTAGTTGATAGAAGGTAAGCAACGGCACCTTCTTAAGTAGATTATGACACTCTTTAACTAAGCTAATTCTCGTCCACTAATTCTTTGTAGAAAGTTTATAAAAACTTTAAAAGTTCACTAATCCTGGCTGATGTAATAAATATTTTTGATAGAAATTTAGCGTGTAGGGAAGCGATCGCGTACTAATATTAATATCAGGACAGCTAGCCTATGTCCCGTCATCAAGAGTATGAATGGTAAGACGCTTGGGAAACTGGATAAATTTAACATAGAGTTTTTTCCTCTCATACACTTGGGTTGTAGGCTATTGCTGGCAACAATAACTCTCAGTTATCCATCATCTATAACAAACAAGGAGAAAACATGACTCGCGCTATTATGGAAACCCAGAAAGGTACAATCAACCTGGAATTGTTTGAGCAGGATGCACCTAACACGGTGAAGAATTTTGTAGACCTCGCTGAAAAAGGGTTCTACGACGGCTTGACTTTCCATCGTGTCATCCCAAACTTTATGATTCAAGGGGGCTGCCCTCAGGGTACTGGCACAGGTGGCCCTGGCTACACGATCAAATGTGAAATTAACCCCAATAAGCATCTAGCTGGTACTTTATCAATGGCTCATGCTGGTCGTGACACGGGGGGAAGCCAATTCTTCATTTGTCACTCTCCTCAATCTCATTTGGACGGAGTACACACGACTTTCGGTCAAACGAAAGATATGGATGTAGTCAATGCTATCCGTAAAGGCGACAAGATTCTTTCTGTCAAAATTGAACGATAGTCATTGGTGATTAGTCATTAGTTATTAGTCATTGGTCATTGGTCATTAGTGAAAAGGCTTATTGTAGAGAATTTGGCTAATGACTATGGCCTAAGAACTAATAATTAATTAGATAGGCAATTTAAAGGCACAAAAGAAATACTAACTTCGGCTGCGCGAATCACAAAGGCAGGCGCAAGCTTTACCGCAGACTACGCAGATGAATCCGATTTGCTCTAGGTTCATCTGCGTACATCTGCGTTTTTTAAAGAAAAAGGTGAAAATTCTCTAACCCAAATATTGCTGAACCACTTGAACCAGTTCTGACGCCCAGTGGTCGGCAACTTGAGCTGACTCGGCTTCCACCATAACGCGAACTACTGGTTCAGTCCCTGAAGCGCGAACCAGAATACGTCCCTGAGCGCCCATTGCTGCCTCAGCTTGAGCGATCGCATTATTAACAGCATCACACTCCTTCCAATTGAGTCGGCGTTCGCGGTCTTCAACCCGCACATTACGCAGTAACTGTGGATAAGTCTGGAAACTTTTGTCTACTAGCTGAGATAGGGCAACACCCGACTGACGCACTAAAAAAGCTAGATGTAAGGCAGTTAGCATTCCATCGCCAGTAAGGCTGTAGTGGTGACAAAGGATATGTCCCGATTGCTCACCCCCTAACATCGCTCCGGTGTTAAGCATTTCTGCCTGGACGTACTGGTCGCCTACGGCTGTTCGCACGATTTTACCGCCCAACTGTTCCCATGCCCGTTCAAAACCTAAATTTGCCATGACCGTGGCGATAATCAAATCTCCCGGTAACTGATTTTGTGCCCGTAAAGTCTGACCCCAGAAATAGAGAATGTAATCCCCATCGATAACTCGACCCTTGGCATCCACTGCCATCACTCGGTCGGCATCGCCATCAAACGCAAAACCCATATCGGCAGAGTATTCCCGTACTGCTTCTTTAAGGGGATTGAGATGAGTTGAGCCGCAATTAACATTAATGCGATCGCCATCGGGTTGGTCATGCAAGCAGATTACTTCTGCCCCCAATTCCGCAAACACTTGCCCAGCTAGCGGTACAGCTGCCCCCCAAGCCAAATCCAACACAATTCGCATTCCCCGTAGATCGGTTACGCCTTGCAGAGGACGCCTTAGCGATTCGACATAATCTTCAATCAACTCCGGTCTGAAGTAGTCCTGTCCTTTAGTCTGAGTCGGAATGACCTTACCCGCCTTACCTCTCAAGCCTGCTTCAATCTGCTTTTGCAATGTCACTGGCAACTTAGTGCCTTCTGAACTAAAAAATTTAATGCCGTTATCTTCTGGAGGATTATGACTAGCTGAAATCATCACTCCCCCCATAGCACTACTGGCACCGCTGAGATAGGCAACCGCAGGAGTTGGGCATAACCCTAAGTTCCAGACTTCCAATCCGGCAGAAGTTAGACCCGTACTCAAAGCCTTTACTAACATATCGCTTGAATTTCGCGAGTCCTGTCCTAAAATTACAGGGCCGGGTGTGGATGCAGTGGCTTGCAATACCTGACCCGCAAAGAAACCCACTTGTACTGCTAAATCGGCAGTCAGCAAATCTCCCACTCGTCCCCGAATGCCATCGGTTCCAAACAGGGGAGTCGTCGGTAACACCAGTGGGAGATTAGTCACACTGATATCAGAAGAAGACTTCTGCTGAAGACGCTTCGAGGACTCAAAACGATTGAAGCCTTGAATCCGGGCAGGGGATGTAACCATAAGTAAGTTTTCCTCACAACACACTCACTGTGGAGGATAGCATTTTCTTCCATAGAGTTCTCCTACAGTTAGTATTGATACTTCTGTTGGCACGAGAGATTTGAATAACCTTTTAAAAACAATTTTATAAATCAGCTTTTAGATATCCTCATCAAAGGTTGCTCTTGCGGTATTGTTTTCTAGCGGGCGATCGCATTTTGGATCGTACCCGCTAACCAGTCCGTTGCAACTGCGATCGCTTTTCTTGCTTGTATGAGTTACTTCCGCCAAAATATCGACGCCTTATCCGGTTATGTGCCTGGTGAGCAACCGCCACCAGATGCCAAAGTCATTAAGTTGAACACCAATGAAAATCCCTATCCACCTTCGCCTAAAGCGTTGAACGTGCTGCGAGAACTGGATGGGGAACTGCTGCGACGCTACCCCCACCCAATGGCTCGTACTTTCCAGGAAGCTACCAGTCAAGTTTTGGGAGTGCCTGCCGATTGGATTTTGGTCGGCAATGGTAGCGATGACCTCTTGACGATGATTATGCGTGCCTGCACCGAACCGGGACGACGAGTTGTTTACCCAATGCCGACTTATGTTCTATACCGCACCCTGGCACAAATTCAGGACGCAGAAGTGGTGGAAGTCCCCTATCACGAGGACTACAGTTTACCAGTTGAGCAGATGATTGCTGCTGGAGGTGCTGTAACCTTCGTCGCCTCTCCAAATAGTCCATCGGGAACGGCTACGCCTATCGAGTTACTGGATAAACTGGCGATGCAGTTATCTGGCGTACTCGTTATTGACGAGGCATATGTAGATTTTGCCGAGTCGGATGCTCTGGAATTAGTGAAGAAGTACGACAACGTTATTGTCTTGAGAACGCTCTCGAAGGGTTACTCACTGGCAGGGTTGAGGTTAGGCTTTGGTGTAGCGAATCCGTCACTGCTGGAAGGGTTGATTAAAGTTAAAGACAGTTATAACGTTGATGCAGTTGCCTGTGCGGTTGGGGCAGGTGCGATCGCAGACCAAACTCACAAAACTACAAACGCTCAAAAGATTAAAGAGTCCCGAACTCAAGTGGCGGCAGAGCTTCAGAAGTTGGGGTTCTACGTGTTTCCCTCACAAGCGAACTTCCTGCTAGCTCAGTCCCCTTCAGGTAATGCTCAATCCCTTTACGACGC
>DATNQT010000187.1:0-6906 GCA_036703885.1 Candidatus Sericytochromatia bacterium | reverse complement strand
CGGTTGACCCAGGTAACGGAATAGTCAAGCTGGGGTTGTTGAACCATTAGGGGAATCCAAGATAAGAACTGCTTGAAATACCGACAAATCAGCCTGAATCAGCATGAGCGATTTGCCAAAGGCTGGTGCCCTTTGGGCAATCGCCTCTAATTCCACTTATTTTTTTAACAATCAGCTCTCAGTCATCCGCCATCAGCTCTTCAAGAAGGCTTTGCCCATTAGGGGCAATCTAAAAGGCTGATCGCTGAGTGCTCAAAGCTTTTATTTAGGTTAACTAATCTTCACTTATGTTGCAGCCGATAGTGCAAAAATACCTCCTGTTCAATCGTCTCAACCCCCAAAAGTTCCAAACGTCGAGCCACTTTCGCTAAAAATCCCGCCCCCTCAACGGGTGTTGGTGCTGCTACCCCGCCTAAAATTAATGGGCAAACGGTCAGCCAGAATTCATCAATTAGATTGGCAGCAAGCAGCGATGCTACCAATTCACCACCGCCTAAAATGGCTAAACGCTCAATACCCAACTGGGTTAGCTGTTGGAAGGCATCGAGCCAATCCATCCCGTCTGCGGAAGTATCAACGACTAAAATCTGCTCAAAACTCCCGCCAACTGACTGCCAGCGTTTTGCGCCCACCTCAGTTGTCAGCAACCAACGAGGCACTTTTTGGTGAAAAAAGCGTATTTGTGGGTCGATCTCACCCGAACGAGAGCAAACAATCTGTATGGGTTGCGGCGGTATCCCGCGCTGTTTTCGGAGGTGAAGTAATTCTGGATTGGAAACACTGAGGGTTGTTCCGTAGGCACGAAGCGTTCCTGCACCAAACAACACAGCATCAGCCAGAGCGATTTGTTTTTCGAGATGTGCCCGATCAACAATGGAAGAAAATCGAGCAGGCGATCGCGTTACATCAGCAATCTTACCATCCGCACTCATGGCGAGAACTACCGTCGTGTGCGATCGCTGGAGCGGGGAGTTTTCAGGCATAGCGATGGTGACTAGGAGCTAAAGGCTTTGCTGGAGATAAGAGTGAACAGCTAATGCTATATACAAACTCAAAATCAGCGTTCCTATGATAATGATTCTCAATTTTATATTACTAAGCAATTTTGAAGATTTCTCAGCAGCTAATCCTTTGAGCGCCATAAGGATTTTGAACCGTTTAGGATGGAAACAAATCTTCTAACAGTATCTATTGAAAAACTTGACGAACGATAGTGGCTTGTGCGATGGTCAACTCTCGCTGTTTGCCAACATTGAATAAGATAACAACCAGTTACTGTGTACTAGCATCTGCTTGTGGCTGCTGATAACTTGACAGAGATAAAGTTAATTAGCATCCCTCATGGGGGGTAATTCATCTACTGTATTAAGTAGTGCCGGGTTTTTCAATTCAATCACCATCCCTACGTTCTATGGCTAAACCAGGTCAATCCTCCTTTCGTCGCATCCTGCTGTCGCGCCTTTTGCTACTTAGCGTGCCAGTATTACTCGCGGGGATGTATGTGACCTACAGAAAAGCACGCTCAACGCTTTTGGAAACGGCTCGCCAAAATCTTACAGAGAGTGCCGTCAGAAAAGGTGAAAGAATTCAAGAAACTATTACTGCACTACAAGCGAACTTGGTGACGGCAAGTGAAAGCGTAGTGTTGCAATCCCAGTCATCGGAAGATTATCAAAAATTTGTTACTCAACTAGCTCAACAATTACCGAGTAAGATCCAGTGCGTGCAATTGAGTAATGTTGTTTCAGGAGCGATCGCTGCTAGTACCTGTGGAAGTCACTTACTCACCCTACCAAATCCCTCTGTATGGCCCCAGCAAGCGGCATCATTATCCTTAGATCGTTCTCAGGTTTACGTAACAGCGTTACTCCCTCAAAAACCCCCAGCCGCGCCAGAGGAGTCAACCTCCGATTTCCCAAAAGGCGATCGCTCAAAGTCGGTTAGTCAACTCAAATTAGTCCTAAGTGCCCCAGTTTATAACTCTGCGGGTCAACTCCGATATGTTCTGAGTGTTCAATCAGCCTTGCTAGAGCAAGCACAGATTAGGCATGGTTCGTTGTCTGGTTATCCAGTAGTGATCGATCAGGAGGGAGTAATTCTCACCCATCCTTACACAGAGCGAATTGGGCGCAATATTGACCAAGAAGTAGAGGCACCAACACTTAAGCGTATCCTAAGCAATGCGATCGCAGGTCAGCAGAATTTTGAGCATCTATTTTCCTTTGAAAGAAATGGTGTGGAATTACTAGCGGGGTATACTGCGATCGAAAGTCCAATCACAACGAAAAGGAATCAAAAGTGGGCGATTTTAGCCGTTAGTCCCTTAGACAGTGCCCTAGCTGGACTCAATGATATTCGGCAGGTTCTGTTCATCCTGACTGGCTGTCTAATTGCCGCAAGCTTTTTGGCAACACTTTATGTGGCTCGCGACCTAGCCCGTCCTTTGGAAAAACTCAGAGACTATGCCCTGAATGAATCGCAGCTACACTCCACTGGCCGAATCCCCCACAACCTTAAAATTCGGGAATTCAATCAATTGTCTGAAGCCCTCGACGGGATGATTGAGCGCCTGAGGCATTGGGCAGAAGAACTCGAAACTGCTTGGAAAGAGGCGCAAGCTGCGAACCAGCTCAAAAATGAGTTTCTTGCGAATACCTCCCATGAGTTGAGAACTCCACTTAATGGAATCATTGGCTGTCTGCGATTGGTAAGGGATGGCTTTTGCGACGACCGAGAAGAAGAACTAGATTTTTTGCAAAGAGCTGATGATGCGGCAATTCACTTGTTAGGAATTATCAATGATGTCCTGGATATTGCCAAGATTGAAGCGGGTAAGCTCACAGTAGAAGTGGAGCCAATTGACCTGCGAAAATTGCTCAATGAAGTGATTAATTTACAGGCTGTTCCCATTCAGCAGAAAGGT
This sequence comes from Candidatus Sericytochromatia bacterium, assembly GCA_036703885.1. Classification (GTDB taxonomy): domain Bacteria; phylum Cyanobacteriota; class Cyanobacteriia; order Cyanobacteriales; family Coleofasciculaceae; genus CADCTM01. Next base: position 3,983 of record DATNQT010000187.1, on the reverse strand, counting down.
CTAGAGTTTCAAACCACAGACTTGCATGAGGTCATTGCTGTCCGTGCCGATCCCGCGAAGCTCAAGCAGGTGCTGCTGAATGTTGTTGGTAATGCTGTTAAGTTTACCGATGTTGGCGGCATTACGATTAGTACACGGATTGAGCCGATTTCTGAAATACCTGTAGCGTCTGTCAAAGCAAGTCCTCAGAAAGGCTCCAGCCTGATTGATAAGAAGGATTCAGCCCCAACTTCCCCTCCGAATATCAGCCTGACAAGAGAAAAAGAAAGATTAACTGCCTTGTATAACTCCCCAAAAGAGGAAGAAGGAGGCTCCACCTTTACAGAGGATGGTAGTAGTCCTACCAGTGTTTTAGCTACCTCCTCACAAGTTGTTGTAACTGTTGAAGATACAGGAATTGGCATTGACCCGACTCAACAGCACAAACTTTTTCGTCCCTTCGTAATGGTTGATGGTTCGACCACTCGTAAGGTAGGTGGTACGGGTCTCGGTCTTGCCATTTCGCGGAATTTAATTGAACTAATGGGAGGTAGTATTACCCTATCCAGTAAAGGGGAAGGTCAGGGCACGACTGTTGAAATTACCTTACCGACTATTGAGCCATCGCTATTGCTCTCAGGAGAATCCCTTAAATCAAGCGATGTTATTCAGAGTAGTGCGGAAGGTGATACCTCCACAGCAGATTCAAGTGAAGCTGTCACTAATACCTCTAGGGGAACAACTGGCGAATTGTGAGTCGTTAATTATTTTTTGTTGGTTGTTGGTCGTCTTGAAACGAGTATGCTGCTTTTAAGTAGGTAGACACAAATAAACGAAGGTATGTAAACAAATATTAAGAGACTAAAATCCTCTCCCCTTCTGCCTTCTGCCCGGTCACTGAGCGTGTCGAAGTGCTGCCCTCTGCCTTGCCTCAACAGTAAATATTAATGCCGACCTACTTAGCACTCAGCACCCTTAACTTCCATGACGGCTAAAAATGCCTGTTTTGCAGCCGCTTGTTCCGCTGCTTTTTTAGAGCGTCCTTTTCCTTCACCCAATTGGCGGTCTTGGAGCCAAACTTCGGCGGTAAACCGATGGGCATCTCCGTGTACTGAACTGGTTTCTTTAAGGCGGTACTCTGGGAGAAGCTTGTAGTGACCTTGAGTCCATTCCTGGAGAGCGTCTTTGTAGTTTTGGCGGGCTGGGTCTTGGCGAATTTCTGCTGCTATTTGCTGCAATTGAGGGTCTAACCACGGACGCACGAGTTCCATTGTGTGAGTACTCAGGTAGAGTGCGCCCAATACCGCTTCAAAGGCGTCTGCTAGCCGTGAGGTTTCTCCAGCCTTATCACTAGCAGCACTGCTAGAAACTAACAAATAGCGCTCTAGTCCATAATTTTGAGCCAGTTGGGCAAGAATGCGATCGCTTACAAGAACTGAACGAATCGCTGCAAACTCACCCACCAAAGCATCGGGGTACGTTTCATATAAAAGCTGAGAAGTTGCCAACCGCACTACAGCATCACCAACAAACTCCAATTGTTCATAGTTTGCTTCTGCTGAAATACTTGGGTGAGTCAGTGCTAGGTCAAGGAGTGCCCACTTTACTGAAACTTGTTCAGGCAACCCCAATTTTTGCAGGAATTGCCACAGTTGCTTTTGACGACGAGGGTCTTTTAGGGTCATGATTAAAACTAGAAATGCTAATCTTACTTATTAAGCCATTAGACCTAAGACTTAAGAATTTTTAAAAACTTTCTGCCAAAATTATTTTTCCCAAATACCATAGTATTTGAGTTATTTATTAATTGTAATAATCCTACAAAAGCAAAGCTATTTAAACTACTATCGTCGATAACTTCTTTTCCAGAATTGTAAAAAAAATTAAAAGCTTCTATATTCTGAAAGTCAACTTTATCTAATACATACAAATAACGTAAAAACTCTTCGTGACCGATTTCATTATTAATACGTGCTACGAAAAACTTGAATAAGGCTTCTGCTTTCGCTGGTTCATCAAAACGATCTAAGGCAATAATCAGTCGTTCTTCTAACTCTTCTTTGTACTTCTGATCGTAAATTTTTTTATCCAATTTCGTTCTAAAATCTTCGTTGATATCTTCAAAACATTTAAGGAATAATACGGTTTTTTCCATGAAAAACTTATCACGAACGTTAAAAAACGTGTTCATTGTCAAATAACTAGTTTATAAAAAAGAAATCTTACTTACCAATCCATCCTAAATTCTTTTCATAAAATCGTAAAGAATACCCCACTTAAACAAAAGGGAAATTCAGGTCGAGCTACAACAACTGTTAGTTACTCCTTTCCCACCCCAACGCTATATATTCTTCTAGCAGGAAGGGAGTAGAACATAAAGCCCGCTCAAGAGCCGAAAGGTAGGAAAGAGTCGGACATAAGCCGGGTTCTGTTCTCCACAGCAGCTTAACGCTACTAGGAGGGTAGTTATCTATCTGGGACGCCTGTTACCAGACGCCTCAAGCGGTTTCGCGAGCAGGAACTGGTAAAAGACCAACCGTAGTTCCTTTCATACCTTGCTCCCAACCGGGGTTTACCGAGCCAGCACCTCTCGATGCTGCTGGTGCGCTCTTACCGCACCTTTGCACCCTTACCTGTGAGAGGGGAGTGGGCAGTAGGGAGTAGGCAATTTCCCTACTCCCTACTCTCTATTCCCTACTCCCCTTCTCCATCGGCGGTATGTTTCTGTGGCACTATCCTCACGGTCACCCGCACTGGGCGTTACCCAGCAAGTTTGATCTTTCGGGAGCCCGGACTTTCCTCAGATTCGCGCTTTAGGCGAATCCGCAACCACCTGCGCCTACTCTTTCCCTCATCCAGTTTAGTCGCCTCTAGTCGGTAACTGTTAGATATTGGCTCTCTCTTAAGAGATGCTTTATCAAAAGCCCGCCGTTTGTGGAATTTTAGCGATCGCATCCCTGAAGAACCTGTCATAAACCCTTACATATCTTGAGCATTACTTAGCTTTGAGGCTTTTTCGGCTTCAAGGCAAGGGTCAAGGCTTTGGGCAAGCGTAGTTTTTTAGGAATAAACTTACACCGCAGGGTGTAAGAACGCTTACCGCCCGTTAAATTAGTTACCGTAAAGAATAATCGGAGGAAGAAGGGTTTAGAACTATTAAGAGCTTTTTTCAGCTTCTCTGGCTTAAATAGAGGAGCTGCGATCGCTTTATCATCACTCAACTCTTCCTGAATCTTTCGACCCGGAACAATGATAACAGTTGCTTGGTTTTGGGGGACATTGGTTAGTCCGGGAGCTATACGAATCACCCGCCCCGTAACATTATCAAAATCAGTGATAGAACATTCGTCCCAGTCTACACGGATAGTATCATCCTTTGATTTGTTCTGAATGGTAATTTGCAGCTTTGTTAAATCGTTAAGCCTATAGCTGTCTTTAAACTTAAATTTGATATCAATCAAGTCTTGAAGATCTTGATCTTGAATTTGGTTATTCAGGTCTTCCGAGTCTGAGACAATTACCGCCTGGTTTCCTAAATCACTGTACGCTTGATAAAAAACATAAGTTACAACAATTACATAAACCGTAAAAATCAATAAGTCTGCACTTTCCATGACTTCTTTACTCCTTTAAAAAGGATGCTGACAACTTCAATTTTTTAGTTTTTAATCAGACCCCTGAAGCTTCTATTAATTTCTAATTGGCGCATATCATAAATTTAATCCTTCTTAATAGTAGAGAAATTTTCAAACCAACCACGACGCCAGAAAAAATAGACTAAACCGCTAGCGATCGCAACCATGACAGCTAAACAAACTGGGTATCCCCAATACCAATTCAGTTCTGGCATATTCAGAGGTGATTTTTCTGTATTAAAGTTCATCCCGTATATTCCAGCAATAAAGGTTAGCGGAATAAAAATCGACGACATGACAGTTAAGAACTTCATAACCTCGTTCATCCTATTGCCAACTGAGGATAGATAAACATCCATTAAACCAGAA
>DATNQT010000186.1:0-4671 GCA_036703885.1 Candidatus Sericytochromatia bacterium | reverse complement strand
TGCAACTGGCGAGTCAGTTCCAAGAACCAGTCACGATCAACAACCAAATCCGACTCCTTGACACAGTATTTCAAGAGTTCAGGGATTAGTTGCATAGGCTGTTCCCCCTTCTTGACGGCTTGCACGTCCATTACTGGCTGATAATCAATCCGGAGGCAGCGCTGCCACAGCTCAACCCACTTGGCTTGAGATAGGTAGCCATGACTAAAGTAGGAGGGAGGAACCATCAACAGGCAATGAAAATGCGGGTGAGCCGTACCGCCCTTGCCTCGCGTCACCTCTACCGATTTGAGCCAGCCGTCGGCAGGCCAGTCCTTAAGCTTGGTAAAACGCTTAAAAGATTGATTCATCCAATCCAGGGTCGATCGCAAATCAGTAATGGCGCAATTTTTAACGGTTAGCGTTACAAAGAGCCAGCGGTGCTTGGGATACTGCTCCACAATCTTGGGTAACACCTTATAGGCTTTAGCTTTCCACATTAGCGACCTCCGCCATTGACAGATGGGGCAATGCCTTACGCGGCAAAACCTAGCGCTCGCTAGTTTCAATTTCAATTCGCCCTCGTCTCCTGGGACATATTTGAAGTCCAAAGAGTCGCTACAGAAAAACGTGCGATCGCTCAGATTGCTGAACTCGCTTCGCCTGTAATGGGCTGATACCTTGTCTGTATTGCTTCTGTGCTTATCCCAAGGCTTATCCCTTTCTGATAAATCAGAAAGACACGGAGCCTCAATAGCGGCTATAATAGGAGCTACAGAAATTTTTTCGTCTGAGCCGTCTGGCACAGAGAAGCCCCCTGGTTTTAGTTGTGAGTGTGGTAACTTCAACTATACTAGGGGGCTTCTACTTTGGTCAATCGCCTGAATCACCCGCTGTGTAAGGGATAACGGTGCGTACTTCGTCCGCCCGTTATCCCTCATAATTCAAGTGAAGGCGGAAAAACCATGAATTATGACGAAAACAGTTTGGAGCAAGAGTTTCAGCTTTATAGTGCTATTTTGGATATTGAAACAACACTAAACGAGTTGAACGAGCTTATGCCAGCGGATATCGTAACCACCATCAGAGGGCTATCGGCGGGCATCGATAGCATAAAGAAGCTTGCTGAACTAGCTAAAAAGTCTCAAAATGTTGAGCTCAGAGAAGGGATTCTAAATCTTAGGGAAGAACTTTTGAAAGCTAAAGAAAACCTTTTAGATGTCAAACAGGAATTAGCTGAAAAAACAGAAGAGATTGAAAAACTAAAAGCTGAAAATCAAAGTCTTAAAAACCCAACATCAGCACTAATTTTCGATAACAAACTAGGATTGTACTTTGAAAATAATGGCCTCAGCGATCGCGGTATTCCGTTCTGCACTGGGTGCTATGACAATAATGGAAAAAGAATTAGGCTTTCTAAAATGTCAGGGGATTTTACAATACTAGGAAAATACCAATGTTCGGTTTGTAAAGCTGTTTATCAATAAAAACGAAGTGTATTCGTAGTTGAAGGCGTTTATAATCTCTCGCAGTTTGGTATTCCCCACCTTCGATTGTCCGCTCCGGGGCGGCCATGTCAAGGGTCGATAAATTCTATTCGGTAAGCTTTTAGGCTCGCTCGGAGTCTAGCTTCTATCGGCAAAGTCTTAGCCTCGCCTAAAAGCTAACCTCATTACGAATTTCTCTTTTTCCCTTGACATGGCCGCCCCTCCGCTAATTAAAAAGGTGTGGGGAATACCAAGACAAATATCACTTAGGAGGTCAACTATTTATGACACAGGAACCACGAATTAATCATTTGGTCTGGCTTTACACTCGAACTCTGTCGGAGCCTGCGGCTAATCGCGTTCTTTCTGAGATTGCTGCGATCGCCTCTCTTGACGTAGAGCAGCCTTTAGACAAAGCGGGCGCAAACACGATAATCCATTGGATCAATGACAATCTAGCTGCTGAGTATACCCAAGCTTGTAAAATCCCCCGACCTGAAGGTTGGATTTTTGACGTGGCTACTGTTGAGGAGGAGCTTGCGAAATTACCCCAACCTTCGACGACCCTGAAATAAAAAACATTTTCTGAGCTTGCCAGACACAAATTGCCCCCATGCGGAACCCTGACGTTATCAGCCGTCATAGCTGAATCTGCTAACATGGCTGATAACAATCTGATAATTTTGTTATCAAATTCGTAAAACCTGATATATTGGTAAAACAGTATTGATAACAGGTTGATAACGTTATGCCTAACCCATATTTGTCTGGACGTATCCCGGTTGAGCTTCATAAGCAGGTTGATGAGTTCCTGGCTCGCACAGGAGAAACTAGGACTCAAATGCTAATTAAAGCCGTGTCTGCTTACATCGGAGCTGAACCACCACCTCTCAAGGTAACGGGCGATCGGAGGATAGACCCCCTAGAGCAAGAAGTAGCTGAATTAAAAGGAGGTCTCAAAAGCCTTTATGAAAAATTTGCTACATTAACGACTGAAATAGACACCCTAAAAATAGAGATTAAAACAATCACTCAATCTGATAACAATATTGATAACAATGATAACACAGGAAAAATTGACAAACTCGATCACACCTTTAGTGATGTTAACGACATTGTAAATAACGGCAATAACTATGTAGAAATTGAAAAAGTAAACAACCCTGATAACAATGATAACAATGATAACAATGATAACAATGATAACATAATGGGAGTTGTCTGTTCTACCGAAGGAATATCAACTATCGATGAGGATAAAACTTTTCTTAATATAGAGACAGCAGAAGCGGCTAGACTGACAAAACTACATCCTAAAAGATTTACTAGCTTTCGGCATTCTTACAACCAAAAACTTAAAAAAGAAAATCAAAGTCTTCCTGAAAAACAGAGATTGGATAGTCCAATAAAAATGACTCCCGCATCAGGAGTCAAAATAGAAAAAGTACCTTATGATATTTTTTATGTAGGACACTCCGAGGAAGGTAGGAACCTTTGGAATTTAGTTCCTATAACCACCGCAGGTGAAGATGTACCACTTCCATTTGCTACCGATAACAGTTGATAACAATGTTATCAGCATTAAAATTCATTTAGACCAATGAAGAATTATTGCTTTGACTCAACGCTCTAGAAACTCGTTGACGAACTAATGCAATTTTCTCAGTAAAATCAATAGTCTTGGGTACATAATTAGAAGGTAGAACTTGTTTGGCTGCTAAGCGAACAGCATTTATAGGCTCCATGCCTGATTCCATGTTATTTGCAGCCGCTTGACAAAGGGCAGCATAATCAATAAGATTAATGCTTGGAAAGTAATCACGTAGAAGGTCTTGATCGTTAACCTTAAAACCTAGATAACCTTCTAATCTGGCTCTCATCTCAATAGCCTTTTCACCCGTAATCACTAAATTTACTTCGTTGTGAACACGACCAAAAAAAATTCCCGTTTCTTTTGAACTTGGATTGTATTGACCAGCCTTCTGGAGAAAAGATTTTACCTGATTAGTTAATGCCTTACGTCTTACATCTTTTACTTCGTCACGTATATTGATTCTATCCTTGTCTACCTCTAGTTGACTAGGATTAACACCGGAAGTCATCCACTCCTTAACCCAACGACTAACTTGAAGACCAAATTGCTTGCTACACCACTGGGCCAACTGAATTGCCAAATCAGGGTGTAGCCAAGTACCACCTCCTGTTTCTGGAGAACCGCGCTTAACAATTACCAGTGTAGGGTAAAGGGCTGAAACCCTTGTAAACACTGAATCCCTCTTTTTTACGGGATTAGGTTCAATGCCTAAATCTTGAGCCACAACCATAGCAAGCTCTAGAGTATCATCTGTTCTTAACCAATTTGAAAGGTCTTTGCCATGAGCAACACACATTGCTGTGCCGTTAATAAAACCATCTGTAGACCTTTGCTCAATTTCTATAGCATTTACAATATGCTTTAATTTCTCAATTCTTTTGGCCATAAGCTTTTAAGCTATCCTTATAGATCTGGGTTAGTACACGGTCATTTAAAGTTTCAGGCTTGATCAAGTACCCCGATCTCAGAAGTGTGTCCAAGAACACACAAATCTTGCCCTTAAAGACAAAAACAGAGATTCCTGACAAATCTAAGACTTTTGATTCGGTTACAGAACCTAAACCGCAATCCGAATCGGTTTTTGGTTCTGTATCACTTTCTATTTTAGCGTTCTCATCAAGTTTGTGGGCATACTCAAGGATTTGGTTAGCCAACTCCTCGGGTACACGAATTGATTTTGTCTTGCCATGTTTCCACTTGCCTTTTGCTCCCGAATTAGAACGTGCCCCACCTCTAGCCATCTCAACCCCCTTAAGTAAGCTATAAGCATGATAACATCATTTATCATGCTGATAACAACATTAAGGAACTAATTTATACTTCTTCACATCGCGTCGCCAGCCGAAATAAAGATGTCCCTCGTCAGGCTCTCCAGATTCCTCCTCCTGCCCAATTAAGTCCTCCGGCTCCTGCTCCAGTTCCCGGAGGTACTGCTTGAGCACGCCACCAGTCGCGATCGCCCGCGTCTTGTGCAACTGGCGAGTCAGTTCCAAGAACCAGTCACGATCAACAACCAAATCCGACTCCTTGACACAGTATTTCAAGAGTTCAGGGATTAGTTGCATAGGCTGTTCCCCCTTCTTGACGGCTTGCACGTCCATTACTGGCTGA
>DATNQT010000185.1:0-12466 GCA_036703885.1 Candidatus Sericytochromatia bacterium | reverse complement strand
GCAAGCGTCAAGAATTTCTTCAAGAATCTCGCTGGCACACCCAAAGTTTTGCTCGTTTTATCCAAGCTCAACTAGGTCGTCGTTACGGTTTAGCTGAACAGCTTTTTCCCTACTCCCTACTCCCCACTCCCGTTCGGCTGCCCTTCGGCAGGCTCAGGAATCGCGTCTCCGCCCTGAGCTTGCCGAAGGGTCACGTCGAAGCCCACTCCCCATTTAGCGGAGGCGCTTATGCACTGCATCCTTACTACCGTGAAAGCCGACGCCTCAAGGGACTGGTTACGGTGCGGGAGCAGGATATTTTGCCAGGAACCGGAGGATGGGTGGCGTCTTTACCAGGGGAGGAGGCGATCGCATCTATCGCTTTGGGTAACTACGCTAATGACCACCATTATCCAGATATCAATTTCCCGCTACAACCAAAATCGCTCCGTTGGGGAGGGCGGTGGACGGGAACACCTTTTACCCTTCCCTATGGTTGCCTGGTGCCAGTCTCAACAGAGGGTCTTCTCGTCTGTGAGAAAAATATATCTGTCTCTCACATTGCCAATGGTTCAACCCGGCTACAACCCATCGTTATGAACATCGGTCAAGCGGCAGGAATGGCAGCAGCATTATGCGTAAGCTTAGGCTGTCAACCCAGAGATTTGCCCGTAAGACACCTTCAAGAAGCCTTATTGCAAGACACCATTGCTCCACCTGCACTTATTCCTCTATTTAACTTGCTACCCAACCATCCCGACTGGCTTTACTGGCAACGTTACTACCTGGACAATCCAGAAGAGTATCCAATCTCTGGAACTGTGGACTGGAGACTAGCGACTAAAAATTCTTCTAAGACCTTAGACAATCCCCGAACTTCATCAGTAGGGTTTGACTCAACACTCAGCGTTCGACTGAGCGCTCACGCCGAAGTCACTCAGCACTCAGTACTCCTAAAAGGCATCTTCCAACGTCGCGATCGCCAGAATTACACCCTTACTCTCACACAGCCAGTAACTCATGCCGATCAAACATGGACACTCATTACTTTGCACCCCGAGGCAGACGAGCAACTACAGAATTGTATCGACCAGCAGCCGCTTACCGTCTGGGGTCGGCTCAACGAGTCGGGGAAATGGTTGGTGGTGGAAAAGCTTGATTTTTCGTAAGACACAGGTAAGACATCAATCGTACCACCAATACTATGAAAAATAAATAAGCTTTCACGAAAGTTTTTCCTGACGCTTTAGTAATAACTCCGTATCAGGGAGTAGAAACCCTGACACGGACATCTGCTATGCGCATTTACACCTCTATTTTCAGTCAAAAGGTATCGGTTGTAACCAATCAAAACAACGACAAGTTCCCCCATCGTGGGAGCGGACGTTAAGCTCCAGAAGGCATCTGGTTGATCGTGGAAAAATACATGGAAACAGGAGCCAGTGAGCCAAACAACTCCGGCGCTCTTTCGTTATGACTCTATTAGGGTTAGCGACGAAAGGAGCGCTTTTTGGCTTGCCTATGGTCACTAATGACGCCCTGAATGCTAAAAATAGGCTGGCGTTATGCTTGACTACCGACGCACCTATCAACTTCACTCAGACGCGATCGCCCTCTTCAAATTTTCCTTAATGGCAGTTGGTATAAGCTCCTACAGAAGTTTTTCCTGATTTCTCACTGAAAACTCTGTATCACGGACTAGCAACCTGACACGGAAAGCTACCATGCGCCTATACACCTCGCTCATTTTGTTGAGCTTAGTATCAATTCCATTTTCTGTTCACTCTGTACTGAGTGCAAAAAATAAATATACCACAAAACTTCAGTCTACGTCCGCCCCTCAACTGCTAGCCGTTGTCCAAACTGACATAGAGCGTGACCAAGGTCCTCATCCGGGTCGTCGCACTCCTCGTCCGATCTATTAATCGCATAATCGCAGAAAATTTTACGGGTCAGTTATGATATAAGCTTGCTGGAAGAATCTTTCTCCGTTTTCACTGACGGGAAGGGCACTCTTCCGGTTTTGCTCTTTAGTTTCCTATAATTAGAGAAATTAGAGGGACTTCCTACTTTTAAGATTAGGGTGCTTTGATTAAGCGCATGTTCTGCTCTGTGAGTTGAACTCACTGACTTAGGCGAAATGGTGAGGCAATGTCACTAAAGAACAAAAGTTTTTTATCGATGCGATATGACCGCCCCTAAGATGATTAACCAACTCGATCTGATTAAAAGCCTCAGCCCCAGCGCAATGGATCAGATCATGCTATACCTGGCTTTCAGCGCGATGAGAACCAGCGGCCACCGACACGGGGCTTTTCTAGATGCGGCGGCAACGGCTGCTAAATGCGCGATTTACATGACTTATTTGGAGCAAGGTGAGAATACCCGGATGACGGGACATTTGCACCATATTGAGCCAAAGAGAGTCAAAGTAATCGTCGAGGAAGTTAGACAGGCGCTGACAGAAGGGAAACTGTTAAAGATGCTGGGTTCTCAGGAACCTCGCTACTTGATTCAATTTCCTTATGTCTGGATGGATCAGTATCCCTGGACGCCAGGGCGATCGCGTATTCACGGCACCAGTCTCGCTCCCGAACAAAAGCGACATATCGAGGAAAAACTTCCGGGTAACCTACCAGATGCCCAGGTGGTTAATTCTCTTCAGTTTCTTGAATTGATTGAGTTTTTGCACACTCGCTCTCAGGAAGATTTGCCAAAAGAGCAACGTCTTCCTTTGAGCGAAGCGATGGCAGAACACATCAAGCGTCGCTTAATTTATTCGGGGACAGTAACGCGAATTGATTGCCCTTGGGGATTGCCGTATTACGCTCTCACTCGTGCGTCTTACTCACCTGTGGATGGAAAAGAACGGACTTACACCGTAGTTGAGGATACGGCGCGGTACTTCAAGTTAATGAGCGATTGGGCAGACCGTCAGCCGAAGGTGATGCGGTTGTTGGAAGAGTTAGATATTCCACCCGATCAAATGGAGCCAGCTATGCAAGAGCTGGATGAAATTATCCGCGCTTGGGGAGATAAATACCACCGTGCCGATGGAGAGCCGATGATTCTACAGATGGTTTTCGGACCGCAAAGCCAGTAAAGCAGGGGATCTGCTTTGATTTTATCAAGCGATTCCCGCCGCACCCAGGCTTAACCATCGCCATGCCAAGGCGAATAATACCGCTGCGATCGCGCCAATCAGGGTATTGAGAATATTCACGACTTCATTAGTCATCCAGTCAAATTTCGATTGCAGCGTTGCACCAATCACGCTCTCTAGATTGGTGGCGATAAAAGCCGCTACTAAACAAAAAGCGACACCCGTTAAGTCAATCAGACCAACACCCCAACCAATAAACGCGATCGCAACTGAACCCACAACACCCGCCAGCGTTCCCTCTAAACTGACAGCGCCTTCAGTTCCTCGTGCTACAGGTTGTAGGGTGGTGATGAGAAACGTCCGCTTGCCGTAAGCCTTGCCTACTTCACTGGCACAGGTGTCAGAAAGCTTCGTCGCCAAACTTGCCACGTAGCCTAACAACAGTAAGGGCGCAAGCTGGGGAACTACTAGCATTCCCAAGGCGCAGATTGCCCCAGTTAGCGCCGAACCCCAAACATTCTCCGGTCCCCTCGCACCAGAACGCTTTTCCGCAATTCCTGCGGCTTCTTTTTGCTCCATGCCGATGCGCGTGACGCCAGACCCTACTAAGAAGTAGAACATCACGACTAAGTAACCTTGCCAGCCAAGTGTTCCCCAGATTAAAACACCGAGTATCCAGGCGTGGAATACTCCTGCGGGTGTGAGTAGCTTTTTCGGGGCAAACCAGACGATCGCCAATAAAACCGTATTTAAGCCAACAGCAACTAGCCAGGGGTTTAAAGAGTTAATAGTAGAAAGCATCGCAAGTCCATGAGGAACATCCTATTGTGATCTTATGTTGACCCTTGCTAATCCAAACTCTGAAATCTCAAATCAGCTGCTATGAACCCAGTTCTCTTTCATCTGGCTTTTCCCGTAGCCGACATCGACCAGGCTAAACAATACTACGCGGCTGGACTTGGCTGCGAAGTTGGACGAGAATCCCGCCATGCGTTGATTCTAAATTTATACGGTCATCAGCTAGTGGCTCACCTGACTAAAGAACCCCTGACGCCACAAAAAGGCATTTATCCTCGGCACTTTGGGTTAATTTTTACTTCAGAAGCCGACTGGGAAGCGTTATTAGAGCGTGCTCAACAACGACAGCTAGCGTTCTACGAACAACCTAAGCATCGCTTTCCGGCTGAACTCACAGAACATCGCACCTTTTTCTTGCAAGACCCGTTTTATAACTTAATGGAGTTCAAGTTTTACCGTCACTCTGAGGCGATTTTTGGTAGACGTGAGTTTGCTCAAATTGGCGATCGCGCCTAATCTATGCCGATAGCGCTGATCCGTCAGCCTAATTAAAGAAGACGTGGCGATGTGGAGAGGATACTCAAGGCATTCTCCGCGTCCTTTGAGCTGCCCGTCAGGTCTTGCCAGGAATCCCTAATTTAGGAATCTAAAGTTTTCAGTAAATTTTTGTAAAGATTGCTGTTTTGTATTATTTGTTACAGAAATTTCTGTTATAGTTAAAGAGTGAAAGAAATAAAGCGATCGGAGAGTTTAAAAATGTCTACACAAGAACAAGCCCGCGCTCTGATGATGCGCCACCACCACTTAATCAAAAACCGTCAGCAATCTATGCTAGGTCGCGCCGCTGCTGAAGTCGGGCTAGAAGTTGATAGTGTTGAATACTGGAACCACGTCCAAGGCAAGGTACACCCTAGCTTCCGTGCTAGCTATGACCGCAGCAATGCTTCACTTAGCTAAGTTAGCTCACGGTTCTAGGCTTACAGAGAGTTTCACAAAATCCTCCTTAAGTGCGTGAAACTCTACCACTGATTTAGATAATCCATTTAAATACTTGTAAACACGAAGCAAGGCGTCCTTTATCTAGATAGACGCCTTGCTTTTTCTTAAATTATTCGATTTCTTTAATAAACTTAAAATGCTGCTATCAAAATCCTAAAATTAGCACTCATTACCGTGGGGCACACGGGAACTTACGCTTGGGGAGATTTGCCCACTAAGAGCAATTGGAGAAATCCTGTCGTCTAACGGCGAGTCGTTGAACCAAGAATCCCGCGTACTGTCTTCCGTGGGAGTGCCTAAGAATCTTAAGATTAAGCATTTGATCGATCACGAAAAGCGAAAATTAGACCGATGAGCTATTACATTTCTCCCCGCTTCCTTGACAAACTCGCCGTTCATATTACCAAAAATTATCTAGAGCTGCCTGGGGTACGAGTTCCCCTCATCCTCGGCATTCACGGTCGCAAGGGAGAGGGTAAATCTTTTCAGTGCGAATTAGTATTCGATCGCATGGGTGTTGAAGCCGTCCATATGTCGGCAGGTGAGCTAGAAAGCCCCGATGCTGGCGATCCAGCACGTTTAATTCGTCTACGCTATCGAGAAGCCGCTGAATTGATTAAGGTACGGGGCAAAATGGCTGTACTGATGATCAACGATTTGGATGCTGGGGCAGGGCGCTTCGATCAAGGCACTCAATATACGGTAAATACCCAGTTGGTGAACGGCACATTGATGAATATTGCCGATAATCCCACCGATGTACAACTCCCTGGCAGTTACGACTCAACACCGCTACCCCGCATACCCATTATTGTTACGGGAAATGACTTTTCCACGCTATATGCACCCTTGATTCGGGATGGGCGGATGGAGAAGTTCTTCTGGGAACCCAATCGCGAAGATAAAATTGGCGTTGTTAGCGGCATCTTTTCTGAAGATGGACTGCCTCGTAATGAGATAGAACAGCTAGTCGATACCTTCCCCAATCAACCCATTGATTTCTTTAGCGCTTTGCGATCGCGCTTTTACGATGAACAAGTCCGTCAGTTCATCCATCAAGTGGGAATTGATCGGGTTTCCCATCGGATTGTTAATAGTGCTGAAGAACCACCCAAATTTCAAAAGCCCGATTTTAAATTGCCGCGCTTAATCGAGTTTGGCAACTTATTGACTGGCGAACAAAAGCAGATAGAGAATATGGGGCTGGTCAGGGAGTACAATCAAGCCTTAGCTTTGCGGCTTCCTACAAATGGGCCAGTCGAAGCAAGCCGTCCAACCTCTATACCCCAGGAAAACAGCAAGGCAAGCATTCCGAGTGAGTCAGGAAATGGAGTAACAAGTACTAAGGGTTCCAACGGATTCAACGATGCGGGCACGCACAACCAGAAAGTACCGCATATGCCCTTGGATCTAGAAACCCAAGAGCAAATCCGTGAGCTTTTGGCTCAAGGTTACCGCCTGAGCATTGAATATGCAAGTGAGCGTCGAGTCAAAAATAATGCTTGGCAAACGGGTACTGTTTTCCAGGGGAATGAAGCGTCGGAAGCCATTATCGCTCTGGTCGAGAGTCTCTCTGAACATAGCGGCGAGTATGTACGCCTGATTGGCATTGACCCCAAAGCCAAACGGCGGGTTCTAGAAAAAATAATTCAACGACCCAACTGAATTCAATTCTAGAGGGCAACCTACAAGGTGTTAGGTGTTAGGTGTTAGGTGTTAGGTGGTAGGTAGTAGGTTTTAGGGGAAAATCTAGGGCATTGACGAGACAAAG
Source organism: Candidatus Sericytochromatia bacterium (assembly GCA_036703885.1). Taxonomy (GTDB): domain Bacteria; phylum Cyanobacteriota; class Cyanobacteriia; order Cyanobacteriales; family Coleofasciculaceae; genus CADCTM01. Next base: position 5,816 of record DATNQT010000185.1, on the reverse strand, counting down.
ATTAGGATGAAGGGGAAATTCTCACTCCAAGTAATTGAGTTGTGAGGTAAAGAACGTTTATTAAACTGCCACCTATTACCTACCACCTTAAAAAGGCTACGTTCATCGTACCTAATGTTGTGCAGCCTCCCGATCGCCATATTTAATCAAAAGCGCGATCGCAATACTCACGGCAAAGATTAACACCATACTCAATGCCGAACCAAATCCCCAGTTTTGAGTCGCCCCCAAAAACTGGTTATAAATCAAACGTGCCCCCGTCATACTAGACGCACCACCCAACAATTCTGGATCAACGAAATCTCCTAACCCACTAATAAATACCAGCAAGGAACCCGCCGCAATTCCCTGCAACGATTGAGGAACTGTCACTTTCCAAAAGGTTTGAATGGGAGTTGCGCCCAAATCCGCTGAAGCTTCTAACAAGCGCTTGTCTAACTTTTCCAAAGAAGCGTAGAGAATCAAGACCATGTAAGGTAGATAACCATAAGCCATACCAATCAAAACCGCCGAACTGCTATTTAATAAATTCAATTCTGGTAACCCAATACTTGTTAAAACTGTATTGAGAACCCCGGAATTTCGCAGAATTGTAATCCAGGCATAGGAACGCAACAGGGAAGAGGTCCACAAAGGTAAGATAAACCCCAATAGCAGTAAATTTTGCCAACGCTTTGGTGCCATTTGAGCAATCCAGTAGGCAACAGGAAATCCTAAAAGTAGGCAAATTACCGTAGTACCAACTGCAAAGAAAAGCGATCGCCCCATCACCTGAAGGTTAATTGGTTCAAATACCCGCAGATAGTTGGCAATCCCCGACGGATTCACAATATCTCCTGGTTTGATATTTGGCACTAAACTCAGCTCAAAAATCACCAGGGTAGGTAGCAGCAACAATAAAATTAACCAAAAACCAGCGGGACCTAATAATACCAGAGGTTCCAACCACTGCCACTGCGATCGCTTCTTGTCGTTCAGCAACGGGAGTTCAGCAACGCCATCGGTGGCGCTGGGGTTAGGAAGGGAGGGAGGGGTAAGGTTAGTAGACACAGGTAGTATTTGGGGAGTGGGGAGTAGGGAGTAGAGAGTAGAAAGTAGGGAGTGGGGAGTGGGGAGTAGAACTGAGTAATTTTTTAGTTTGGCATTCTCAAGTTCAATTCTTCACTATTCCCCATCTTCCCTATTCCCTACTCCCTACTTAGGCACTTGTTAGTTGAGTCCAGTAGCGATCATAAACAGGGCTAAAGTTGCCAACTGGGGCAAGACCTTCACAGAGTTCCAGCACCGACTCTGGCGGAAATAAACTCTGATTATTTTGGGTTTCAGGTGGTAACTGACTAAAAGCTGCTTTATTTGCCGTCGCAAAGCTCAAGCGATCGCAAATTTGAGCCGCAACATCAGGCTGCAACATAAAATTAATCCAAGCATAAGCTCCTTCAGGATTAGGAGCTGTTTTAGGAATTGCTAGGGTATCGATCCAGATCGAGGAACCACTTTTAGGAAGCACGTACTGCAAATCCTCGTTTTCTTTCATGACTTCATTAGCATCCGAGGAATAGCACATTGCTACTAGCAAATCTCCGCTCAAAACTTGATCTCGCCAAGTATCGGTAGTAAACGAGGCAATGCTGGGCTTTAACTCCACTAGCTTTTCATATGCCTCTTTAACTTGCTGAGGGTCAGTTGAGTTGTACGAGTACCCTAACATCCTCAACGTTGCACCCATGACTTCTCGGATATCGTTGAGTAATGTCATCCGTTTGGAGAGTTGCTGCTGATGCTCCCAAAGGTAACTCCAATCTTCTGGCGCTTCTTTCAACTTCCGGCTGTTGTAAATTAAGCCCGTTGTTCCCCAACTCACAGGTAAACTGTGTTGGTTACCTGGGTCATATTCCGGATTGAGGAAGCGAGGAAACAGGCGCTCCATACCCGTAATGCGCGAGAAGTCGAGTTGAGTCAACATTCCCAACTCCACCATTTTCTGCACCATATATTCAGAAGGGTAGATGATGCTGTAAGCGGCACCCGCTCCCGCTTGCAGGCGGGCAAGCATCACCTCATTCGCATCAAAGACATCCGCAACCGCCCTAATTCCTGTCTCTTTGGTAAAGCGGTTTAGCAAATCCTCATCGGTATAGCCGTATTGAGTGTAGATATATAACTCATCTGAAGCACCTTGACTGGCTTGCGATCGCTCTGCACCCAGTATCCAGCCACACCCCGATAGAGCCATACTGCTAAGTGTTGCCGAGGCAGCTACCTGTAAAAACTGACGACGAGTAGGGCGACTTAGGGATGTCCGTTCGTCCAAAATCGGTGGTTTGGCAATACTCTCTGTTTCACCGAGATTGGATGGGAGGGAAGGTGTAATGTTAGTAGACACAGGCAGTTTTGGAAATAAGTATTAGAAATTAAACCTATTAATTTTTGAGTTTGGCATCTCCTATTGTCCCTTGAATTGTTCCCTATTCCTAGACACTTGTCAGCTTAGTCCAATAGTTCTCATAAACTTCGCTTAAGTTCCCGACAGGCGCAATACTTTCACACCGCTCTAAGTCTGAATTTGGCGGAAATAGTACCTGATTATCTTTAACTTCGGCAGGTAATTGATTAAAAGCAGCTTGGTTCGGTGTCGCGAAGCTTAGGCGTTTGCAAATTTGAGCAGCAACATCCGGCTTTAACATGAAGTTAATCCAAGCATACGCCCCTTCAGGATTGGGTGCTGTCTTCGGAATTACCAGTGTGTCCATCCACAGAGTAGAACCACTTTTAGGCAGCACGTACTGTAAATTTTTATTTTCTTCTAAAACTTCATTGGCATCGGAGGAATAGCACATCGCTATTACTAAATCCCCACTTAAAACTTGATCTCGCCAAGTATCTGTAGTAAACGAGGCGATATTTGGCTTTAACTCCAGTAGTTTTTCATAAGCCTGTTGAATTTGCTTGGGGTTTCTTGAGTTGTAGGAGTAACCCAGCATTTTCAATACTGCACCCATAACTTCTCGGACATCGTTAAGCAACGTCATCCGTTTGGAGAGTTGCTGTCGATTTTGCCAAAGATAGTCCCAATCCTGAGGCGCTTGCTTTAGCTTCTGAGTGTTATAGATTAAACCAGTCGTTCCCCAACTGATGGGTACGCTGTGCAAATTTCCTGGATCGTATTCGGGATTGAGAAATTGGGGAGATAGTTGGCTTATTCCAGGAAGGCGAGAGAAGTCAAGTTCGGCTAAAATTTCCAACTCCACCATCTTCTGCACCATATAGTCAGACGGGTAGATAATGCTGTAGCCTTTACCACCTCCTGCCTGAAGTCGGGCAAGCATCGCCTCATTAGAATCAAAGACATCAGCTACAACTTTAAAGCCTGTTTCTTTGGTGAAGCGGTCTAGCAGTTCGCTATCGGTATAGTTAGACCAAGTGTAGATAAATAACTCTTTTGAAGAGCGTTGAGTGCTGCCTTGCGCTCGCACTTCGCCCAATTTCCAACCACATCCAGACAGTACCTTGGTGCTAAGGGTTGCCAAGCCAGCTAGCTGTAAGAATTGACGCCGTTTGAGGCGTCTTGGAAATCTGTATCGATGGTTATTCATCATTGGTTATTGGTTATTATTCATTAGTTATTATTCATTGGGTATTAGTCATTGGTTATTGGTTATTGTCTATCTATCTATTGCATACAGTGGTTATTCAGCAATAATTAAGGACTAAGGAGTAATGACCAATTACCAATGACTATTTAGCAATAGCGTACTGATTGTTCAAGGGGTAGTGGCTCACCTGTTTCGGTGTCTGTATTGTGACAGGCAAACATGGCATTTGGAGACAGTTTTTCAAAGTCCAAGCTATTACCGTCACCTGTGAGAATGTAGCCCCGCAGTTCTTTAATGGGTAGCTGAGTGAATTCATCAATTTCTGATGTGAATGATCGCAAAATTAACGATCCAGAAGGCTGGCAGCTAACCAGGAGTTTGGCAACGAATAATTCTTTCATGCCCCAACGATCGCCATAAGCCACTTCGTCTCCTTGGCGGATTATGTTAATAACCAAAGGCTCTCCGTCACTGTCGAGAAACGTTGCGATCGCTTTTGAAGAACAGTGAGATTCTAACTCTTGTAAAAACGCCAGCACCCCCGGTGTCTCCATCTAACCTTACTCCTCTAAAGCCAGACAATCGCTAGCTGCCCAACGGGCATAAACTGGGGTATTGGGGTCTGGTAATTTGTTGGTAACGTTAGGCAACATCACTGTCAGGCGATCGCCACTCAGTAACTCCACCACATAATGAACATGAGTCCCCATATACATGACGTGCCGGAGACGCCCTTCAAAGCAATTTATTTTTGATTCTGGGGGGGACAGACTCAGGCGAATTTTCTCTGGGCGTACACTGACTACAAGTTCGTTGGAATTGCTTGGAGCCTCTTTTGGAGACTTAGGCTGCACCACAATCTTCATACCCGTCGTGGTTGTAATCTGGAGACTGGAGGCATCAGCCGATTCTAGACGCCCTTTGAGTAAATTTGTATCTCCAATAAAATCTGCCACAAATGTCGTTTTAGGACGTTCGTAGATTTCTGCAGGAGTACCAATTTGCTCAATTTTCCCAGCACGCATCACGGCAATGCGGTCAGAAAGACTCATCGCTTCTTCTTGGTCGTGGGTAACCAAGATAAATGTCAATCCCAAATCTTTGTGCAGATTCGATAACTCGACCTGCATTTCTTTACGCAGCTTTAAATCCAACGCCCCCAACGGTTCGTCCAACAACACCACAGCAGGTCGATTAACCAACGCCCGCGCCAACGCCACCCGTTGCTGTTGGCCCCCAGACAGTTGAGACGGAAATCGATTGGCTAATCCCTCTAGTTTTACTTGTTTGAGTGCTTGTTTTACCCGCTCCTCAATTTCAGATGCCTTGAGCTTTTTGAGCTTTAGACCAAAGGCAACATTTTCCGACACCCGCAAGTGATTAAACAGAGCATAGCTTTGAAATACTGTATTTACAGGTCGTCGGTGGGCTGGAACTTGATTCATCGACTGTCCCTGAATCAGCACCTCTCCAGCTGACGGCATTTCAAATCCCGCCACTAAGCGTAGGGTTGTTGTCTTCCCACAACCCGATGGACCGAGAATGCTAAAAAATTCTCCTCGATGAATATTCAGGTCAACACCACGAACAGCTGTTTCTCCATCGAACACTTTGAAAACCTTGCGGAGTTCAACGTCAAGCTCAGTAGAAGTATCCGGACGTTGTTCTTTAACGGGAGTTTGAGACATAGTGGTTGTTTCAGTAGTGGCGATGCTCCACACTTGAGGGCGTCATTGTGTCTGAGCCGTTGAGCGTTGTTTCCATCCTTGGGTTTATTTTATCTGTCTTTGGCTGGGGTCTTAACGAGCGCTGGCGATGAGTAGCGATGTTCTTCTACCAAATCGGCAGAGGAACGGGTGGAGACAAACTCATCGAGTGGACTCGCAAGTATGGCTTTGGGCAAAAAACGGGTATTGAACTCAAAAGTGAGGAAGCTGAAGGATTGGTGGCAGATGATGCCCAACTCTAACCATCATTTACAGGCGTCCGAGCTACTACTTTGTGCTTGTAGCTCATCCCAACAACTTTTTGACAATCAAAAATCATTCTCTAGGTAGAGGCTAGTATTTAGCCTCCCCCATTTGGGTGACCTGACTGGAGGAAGTGCGATCGCATTGTCTTCTAGTTAACTGAAAAAAAGACAAAATTGGGTAGCTTAAGATGGCTATTAAAAACGGTACTGATGCTCGTGAAACCCTTGACGGTACTGATAGCGACGACACT
>DATNQT010000184.1:0-5622 GCA_036703885.1 Candidatus Sericytochromatia bacterium | reverse complement strand
GTGCGCCAGGGGGAGAGCTGTGCCTGATTTTTTCTCCTGGTCGCCACACTTAAAATTTAAGTACGCTGCATTAATTCTAAGCCAACCAACAAAACTTAGAGGACAAGCCAAATGTTGAATAGGACAAGCGAAGTCTTTTCTCTTGAAGAAATGGCATGGGAGAATAGCCATCTGTTACCAGAAGATAGGAGAAAAGTAATTTACTTTGTAACAGTGATGCAAGGGGAAAATAGAGAAATTGTTTATGTTGGATTGGCACACAACTTAAGCAAAAGGTTGATGAGTCATCACAGAAAAGTAGAATTTGAGTTTCTCAACAGAATGGGATATCAGGTTAAGATTTTTGGGATTGTGTTGCCCCATGGAATAAGTGAGAGACAAGCACAATCAGTTCATGTTTTTTATACAAGGATTTTTCAACCAAAGCTCAACAATGATTACCACAGTTTTGTATTAATTCAAGCTGAACAAATAAAGGAACAGTTTGAAACCTGCGAACCATATCAAGGTGGATATTTCAAAACCCATATTAAAAAGTGGGAACAAAATAGATGTCGATATGAGGAGTTGAAAAAACAAATTGAAAATTGTGACCAGAGCGGAGATGAAAAAGAAGCAGTGATTAACAAAATATGGGAGGCAGGCAAAGAATACTTGATGGCAGATATTTAATTTTGCCTCCATACAAATCTCAAAAACTGGTGTTGGAGATTGAAGTTGTAAACGTGGGCCGGGGGGGGGGAGCTAAGCGTGGCCCGCCCCCCCCGGCCGCGACACTCGGAGTTTAAGGGCGCCGCAGGCAAAAGGGCAGACCAACCGGGGTGAGTGATACCCGGTAGACAAACAGGAAAAAATAAATAATAGGAATAGGTAAAAAGGTTATGGAGAGTAAAACACAGCCATTTTGAAACAGTCACACATTTCAAATAAAACAATGAAGAAAAGTAAAGCAAAAAGTAAAATGGGGCATGGGGGAGCCAGACCAGGAGCTGGTAGACTTCCACTTTGGAAACACAGACCGTTGAAGATGGTACGGCTCCCACTTGCGTTTGTGGAAGAGATTTTGAAAGTAGCGCACTACATGGACCAAAATGACGGGCAACTGCCATTTTCAGAGACTTCTGAGGATTTAGTAATCATTTCGGGGCATCCTTCCAAGAGCTTGTCGGGGGAAGAACTCAAAGAACTGGCAGCAAGAGAGAAAGCCCGCAAGCTAGCTGAAAGAGTCATGGTGGGGGATGAGTGGGTCTTAGTGAGTGACGAGACATTTCGCAACCAGCATTGATATTTTTTCTGTTCCCCCCCATCTTCAACCAGCGGAGGGGGGAGGCTCAGTCAAGGGCGGAAAGAAAAATTCGTGATGAGCTTGGTTCTCAGGCGAGCTAGCAGCTTAGGAGAAAGCAAACAGGCTCAGAATCGCCTGAGAGCCTAGCGAATAGAATTTATCGGGCCCTTGACGGAGTACCCCGGAGCGGAGACTGGAGAGGGGGAACAGAAAAAAGCACTCACCGACCATCTCAGGCAACGTTCAATTAGAGGCATCTAGCGCGTTGTTTAAGGTGCCTTTATAGTGTCTGCGCGGTCATACATCACAAATGAAAGTTAGCTGGCTTTAAAGCACAATTTTCGAGGGGTTAGACTAGCGGCCGAAATTTACCAAAAAATTCTCATTTAACAAGGTTTCTTGAGAATGGCTGAAACCTTTGATTTTCCGGCTTCCACCTTATCTTGATTATTGAGGGATATCTCTGATATCCCGATTAGGCTCAAATGCTTGTGACAGAGTGTTTCGGGATTCTTTGACAGATAACTGACACTGTGCAAATATAACTGTGGTGGTGTAACAAGGCCAGCTACTCACTCCAAACACTTATCCGGTAAGGATTTTATGCCCGCTTCAAAAAAGACTGGGGGGGGGGATAGCTGGTTTTTGTCTGATTTGTCTCCTGATGACAAGCCTTGGGATATTCACCGCGCCCAATCTGATGAAATTGCCAAAATTTATGACTCAATTGGTTACGATGGCTACGCCAAGCGGATTGGCGAATGTGCCCAGCTATTGACCTATGCGCTAAAAGCCACGGATGATGGCGAGGTAAAACTCAAGCTTAGGGAAGCTAGATTTTGCCGAGTCAGACATTGCTTGGTTTGTCAGTGGAGGCGATCGCTCATGTGGCGTGCGAGGTTTTTTAAGGCTTTGCCAGAAATTCAGGCTAAATACCCGACGGGCCGCTGGATATTTTTGACTTTGACGGTTAGCAACTGTGAACTTTCTGAACTCAGGCAAACTTTGACGTGGATGAATGCTGCTTGGCAAAGATTAATTCAACGGAAAGTGTTTCCTGCTCTGGGGTTTGTTAAGTCTGTTGAAGTTACGCGAAGTCCAGATGGTAGAGCACACCCGCACTTTCATTGTTTAATGCTTGTGCCTGCTGGTTATTTTGGCAAGGGTTACATCACACAAGCAGAGTGGGCTAATCTTTGGCAGTCGTGTCTTAAAACGGACTATACTCCCGTTGTTGATATAAGAGCTGTTAAACCTAAAAAGACTCCTTTAAATGCTAAGCCAGACCCCTTAAACAAGGCTATGGCACAGGCAGTTTGTGAAACTCTGAAATACTCCGTTAAGCCAGGCGATCTTCTTGCTGATCCTAAATGGTTAGACGAATTAACCAAACAATTACAGAAAACTAGAGCAATTTCGATTGGTGGTTGCCTTAAAGAATTTTTTTCTGAGGATGACCCTGAAGACTTAATAAATGGTGAAATTGAAGAAGAGGAGAATAGCCAAGATGATTCCTTATTATTGTTTGATTGGTCTGCTATAGTTAGGCGTTATAAAAAAGCCAAGAGTAAAATATTTGAATAAAATGATTATCATATTGCATTATTTGTTAAAATAAATTTGTAAATTTTAGAATTTTACTATGTCTCTTTTAATCATGGTTTGCAAGTCTTTTAATCCTCAATCTAGGATTATTCAGCTTGTACATATTTGGTGTTCTTGCCTTACTAGAGAAGCTGCAGATTATGTCTGTCGTAGGATTGCTGCGGAGTTTCAGGATTGTCCTTTTGGTGCTACTTCAGAAGAGGTACTTTATTGGGTTAATGTATGTCATCCTGAAGCTTACCCTTATGCTACTGGTGTGATTGGTTTTTCTGGCCCTTGGATTACAACTGTGGTTCAGGCAAGAGAGTTAGTTTTTCAGCAACCTTATCTATACCAGGGTCGCCGTCAATTTTTAGATGAGCTTACTGTTGCCATTTCCATAAACGGATAAATACCATTTTCATAAGCGGTTACATACTGTGTTGGGTAACTTGCTTAGGTTGGATAAAGCGGTTGCCCAAACAGTCCCCTTCCGTTTCCATAAGCGGTTGCCCAAACAGTCCCCTTCCGTTTCCATAAGCGGTTGCCCAAACAGTCCCCTTCCATTTCCATAAGCGGTTGCCCAAACAGTCCCCTTCCATTTCTATAAGTGGTTACCTAAAGCGGTTGCATAATGTGTTAGGTAACTTAAGTAGGTTACCTAAAGTGGTTGCCTAACCAGTTTCCTTCCATTTCCATAAGCGGTTACCTAAGCAGCCCTCTTCCGTTTCCATAAGCGGTTGCCCAAACAGTCCCCTTCCATTTCCATAAGCGGTTGCCCAAACAGTCCCCTTCCATTTCCATAAGCGCTAGACATAGTTTTTTTAATTATTCTGAAATATATTTAAAATTGGTTTTATAATATAAAAGTCAACTTAAAGAATTAATTTACATAATTTATGACAAGTCCCTACCTCACAGATTATTTAAATATACCTGATGATTTTGCAGTTGAAAATTATAATAAAATAGTGGACTGTTTGCTTGATTTAAAAAATGATAATAATATAAATGAAATTTACTTTTTTTTAAGTTCATGGAAAGGATTTTTATATCGTTTTTTAGCTTGTACTGAACATGATGCTAAGTATAGATCTATGTCTCCTGCCAAACCAAATTCTACTTCTCAGGAACGATATGAGGTTGAACGAGAATTATTTAATTTTTTAGTCAATGGATTATCTGCTATAGAATGTCTTTTTTGTGCTTTATTTGTTATGGGTGCAATAATAGAAAAAGCTCACGAAGGACAAAGTACAAATAATATTTTTTCTATGGATGAGGAAAAGGATATATCAAAAATTACTCCTAAAAATACTGTAAAAAAGTTTAACTCTAAATTTCCAAACGAATTTATTACAAAAAAATTAAATGATTTGGTTGGTGAAAATTTAATAGACGAATCTGTAACAGATGAAGCTTCAATAACAGGAAATGCAAAAGAATATAAAGAGTGGATAAAAATACGAAATATTTTAACTCATCGAGCTCAACCTGGTCGTAATCTTTTTGCGTCTGGGACTACTCATAATGTTTTTTCATCTGGAACAGGTGAGGATAATCCAAAAATTGTTCCTGACTCATGGAACTTAGAAAATATCACAAGAGAAGGCGTAGAAAATTTACCAGAAATTAAAATTACTGATGATTTTACAGCTTCTAAGCGTGAATGGCTTACAAGAATAGCCAACGATATTTTATCTGAAACTTACAGGTTTGTTAGTAGTTTTAATGTCTCAAGGTAACTATTTACTCTGTTGTAAGGGAAAACTTGAGTGGTTGTGGAAGAGACAAGCAGTCAGCTCCGAGTCAGGTGTAAAAAATCAGAAACTGATCTAGTAGAGCTGGAAGCCATTTTAGAAATTTTGGAAAACTCAGGCAAAAAAATTTTATAGCGATGACTTGACAGATTGCTAGGAAGCTGCGATCGTTAGAAACTAAGGAAGATGCAGGCGCGACTGCCCGGTGCTGGACACACCGAACAAGTCACGGCTTCCCCAACCGTTTATACGCAACCGTTGGAGCTTAAAAATTATGACATTTACAGGAGATTGTCCAGACGGACGATCGCAAGACTTAACGTGTGCAGAGGCAGACGGCAAAATAGTCATTGACAAAATACTGGTCAATAAACTGACTGAGCTGTTGATAATTTCAATTTACAGCGTTCACACCAGCCGCCGTTCTGAAATTTTTCTGACAAGCTTGGATATGCACTTGTCTGAAGATTTAGTCAGCAACAAAAAAGAGATAGTTCGTTGTGACTTTGCTGAAAAATCTTTACTATTGCTGCAGTCTTACCAAAAAGACGTTCCTAAAATGTTGGGAAATGCAGAGAGGTCTTTGGGAGATGCAATCGACTTAATTAATCTTGTTGTGTCTGCCAGTAAATCAGAGGGCGACAATGAGTAAAAGTAATCGTCGTATTGACCAACTCATAGCGATCGCTTTAGATTGTGGTTTTGGCAACGAAGACGCTAAGGATTTTGGCAAGCTGACCAAAACTTCCACATGGGAAGCAATGCTAGAAACTTACGGCATCCCATTTCCTAAAGACAATGTAGACATTGTAGACAACAGTGTAGACACAGAAGAAAGCGACTGATAAAAACGTGCGCCAGGGGGAGAGCTGTGCCTGATTTTTTCTCCTGGTCGCCACACTTAAAATTTAAGTACGCTGCATTAATTCTAAGCCAACCAACAAAACTTAGAGGACAAGCCAAATGTTGAATAGGACAAGCGAAGTCTTTTCT
>DATNQT010000183.1:0-2146 GCA_036703885.1 Candidatus Sericytochromatia bacterium | reverse complement strand
TGTGGTCATACCTCCTGCTGTGATTGAATTTCGTTGAGCAACATCTCGTCAGAGTAGGATTTTTCCCATTCGCCCTCAAGCTTGAGTCGCACCGACTTTGCGCCACCACTGGGCGTACAAACGACCCAGTAGCTATCCTCTTGTCCTTTAACCTGCGCCGCCTCCTGGTTTTCTGCATTGTTGGAAAGCCCAGAATAGGCTTGAATGCACGTCCAGGTAATGCCGTTGCTATCTGTAATCTCTCGTTCCATGACTATCCTCTCTCGTTACTTTACTTCTGTAAGGTTGGGTGCGATCGCTTCTTGATGTTGTTCAATCCAGTCCCCTGCCCATTGAAAGGGTACACCTACTCGTTGGGCAGCTTGTTCATCTTCGGGGCGATCGCCTACATACAGGGAATTTTGCGGGGTGTGTTTGTGTCTGACCATTGCTAGTTGCAACATACCCGATCGCGGTTTACGGTACTGTCCAGACCACTTGGTTTGGCTGTGGTTATGAACATTGTGAGGAGTGACGCGGAAACATTTTCTGCCCTCAAAGTCGGGGCATAAGTAGATTTCTCTCAACTGTGGGAATAACTCAAGCGTGTATTGCTGTTCCTTGATGCACTCTTGCATAGACTTATGACCTGCGGCAACTCCGCCTTGGTTGGTGATGCCAACAATAATCCAATCGTCTTTGTAGGCGCGAATGGCAATATCAGCACCTATAATAATGCGTTGATCTTTAGGATGTTGGAAGTGTTGCTGTCCGCTGAGTGGTTCGCGGAGCGTGCCATCCAGATCTATTAGTAATAAGCTCATCGTTGCCTATAAAATTTCCTCTTTTATTCGACATCCTAAACTGCAAGCCATTTTCTCTCCTCTAGCTAATGGAATGCACTGCTGACGCGATCGACCTATCTTCCAAATGAGTAAAGCATTAAATTAATGTGTAATTGAAAATACAAATGTGGAAAACTTATTGATAGTACGTCAATAACATCCTCAGTCTATGCCGCAGGTGAACACATCGCCCAGAGCTTAAGAGAGGAACCGCCTTGCTGCGGAATAGTTCACTATTAGTCCAGTCCTTGAGGTAGGATGTAACCCAATTGGGAAAACTTCCATCGAGTCATGGTTTCAGCACTTGCGATCGCCCAGTTTGAAAAAAGAGGGCTAAGTTCGCACCTTAAGTCAATTGACAATCCTTGGAGGAAAATCTCGCTACACCTTACTGCTCACTTACATCCCGATGTGTCCGCCCGGAAAGGAGCGCCAGGTGCAGTCGTCGTAAATGTTAAGCCTGATTGTGCTTAGATCTACCTCGTGCAGTCTAAGTTAAAACTAAAAATAGATTCATGAACATAATAATTCTATAGAAGGAGGTCTTTTAGATTAAAATATATTAACATAATTTAGAAAATGAATTATTTAATGAATAATAAACTCATTAAAATTGCGTAGAAATCAAAAGATTGGCTGCTTGGGTACAACGTTTGGTTAGAGTTATGAAACTCTAGAGGTTAGTAATTAACTCTAGAGGAAAGGAGTTTCCATTACAAAATTTGAATAAAGCATTTTTTAAGATATTTTTCTTTGGAAATGCACTCAAATGAAAGTAGCGATTAACTTCCAGTTAACTGTTTATAAAAATATTGCTATACACTATGTTCGGTCAACAAGAAGATGAACTTTTGGTAGAAACGATTCCTCTCCCCATTCAGGAAATTTCAGAGGATAGGGCATTAACAGAGACGAAACTTCCTCCAACTCCAAAACCGTTTAAAATTTCTAAGCAGGAAATTCGGACAAGCCTCAGGGCATTAACGACCGAAGGTGGCTTCGCTACGGTCTTTTACAGTATCATTGGCGGCGCGTTGCTCAGTAATTTCTTGCTGGATCTCGGTGCCAGTACAGTGGAAATTGGTCTGCTGGCCTCTATTCCCCAGCTGACGAATCTGCTGCAACCGCTGGGAGCCTATCTGGGAGACCGATTCAAGAGCCGCAATTGGTATTCCCTGTTAATTTTCGGCACGTCGCGGCTGCTGTGGTTGATGATTGTGCCAGGGATTTGGTTGGTCAGCTCATCTCATATGGCTGGACGCCAGCTAGTGCTGTTGACACTCTTCATTATCTGGGTGACTAATATCCTGGAAGCTTTGGGC
>DATNQT010000182.1:0-5840 GCA_036703885.1 Candidatus Sericytochromatia bacterium | reverse complement strand
TTAAACACCACAATAATGCCATTACGGATGAAAAAGCCCTGTTTCTCGCGCTCTGCTTCCTGCACTCGGTCCTTATTGATAATTTGAACATTACGACCAATCCGAGCGTTTTTATCAATAATGGCGCGGCGAATTGTAGTGTCTGCACCAATTCCCAAAGGAACGCCATATTTCTGTTCGCCGGAGTGGCGTTCTGCAAATGGCTCGTAGAAGTCCGCCCCCATAACGAGTGTATCCTCAATCACACAGCCAGCTTCAACGCGGCTGCGAATTCCTAAAATGGAATGATTAATTCGACACTCTTTGAGAATGCAGCCTTCCCCAATCATCGATTCTGTGACCTGAGCGTTCAGGAGTTTCGTTGGCGGCAAGTAACGGGCACGAGTATAAATGGGCGCTTTTTCGTCATAGAAGCTGAAAGGTGGCTCCGGCTGCTGCGTCAGTGCCAAATTTGCATCATAGAACGCTTCAATCGTTCCAATATCTTCCCAGTACCCATTAAACAGATAAGCCTGAACGTTATAGTCCTTCGATGACGCCGGAATAATTTCTTTACCAAAATCAGTTTGATCTGGAGATTTATTCAACAAATCGATCAAAACATCTTTTTTAAAGACATAAATTCCCATTGAGGCGATGTAGGGTGTCTGCTTCGCCTGCTCGGCATCTAAACCCAAGATGGTTGTATCCACCTGCATTTTTTTCAGAGCAGCCCCTTTCGGCTTTTCGCTAAAGTCAACGACTCGACCGCTCTTATCGGTTTTCATTAAACCAAAATCCGATGCCCGCTTTTCATCAATTGGCACAACGGAAAGCGTAATATCTGCTCCGGTTTCACGGTGGCGTTGCACGAACTCGCGGTAGTCCATCCGGTAGAGATGGTCTCCTGATAAAATCAGATACTCATCAGCCTCCCACTCTTGCAACAGCCAAATATATTGGCGAACCGCATCAGCAGTACCTTGAAACCAACTGGGATTATCAGATGTCTGCTGGGCAGCTAGCACCTCGACAAACCCTTCTGTAAAGCCAGAGAAGTTGTAGGTACGGGCAATATGGCGATTCAGGGAGGCTGAGTTGAATTGAGTGAGAACGTAAATCTTGAAAATTTCTGAGTTGATACAGTTACTGACGGGAATATCAATTAGGCGGTACTTTCCCGCTAGGGGCACTGCGGGTTTAGCTCGCAGCTTGGTCAGTGGGTAAAGACGAGTACCAGCGCCCCCGCCAAGAATGATGCCTAAAACTTTCTTCACAAAGAACCTCTCAACTACAGATACATTTTTAAACTTAGTGTCTGATGGTGGGTTACAGATCGCAAGGGGGAAGGAGGAAATTAAAAATTATCAGTGATTCCAAAACTCTCAACTTTTAACTTTATGCTTACGGGATTGCCATCTCCATTAAAATTATCTGAGCGCATTGCTCTTTACCGTTGTCAGCTGGCTGACGTTTGATATATTGACCATCGGGTTGTAAATCCCAAGCTTGCCGATTATCTGCCAGCATCACAGCTAAGATTTCTTGCAAGTCTTTGATCAGGTCTGGGTCTTCAACTGGCACAACTGCTTCGACACGCCGATCTAGATTACGGGTCATCCAATCGGCACTACCGATATAAACTTCCTCCTTCCCATGGTTGTGGAAGTAGTAAATCCGCGAGTGTTCTAAATAGCGACCGACGATACTGATAACGCGGATATTTTCACTGATGCCTTTAAGTCCGGGACGCAGACAGCACATTCCGCGTATGATGAGGTCAATTTGAACACCTGCTTGAGAGGCTTCATAGAGCGTGGCAATGATTTGGGAGTCAACTAAGGCGTTCATTTTCGCGACGATGCGACCGCTAAAGCCTTTGCGACAGTGATCGATTTCGCGGCGAATTAGAGCATAGAAGCGATCGCGTAAATTAACTGGCGCAACCAACAACTTACGATAAGCTCGTTGCCGAGAGTAACCTGTTAAGTAATTAAACAAATCCGTTAAATCTGCCCCCAAATCTTCGCGGCAACTCAATAGCCCCAAGTCTGTATAAATTCGGGCGGTTTTCGGATTGTAATTGCCAGTGCCGATGTGGACGTAACGACGCATGCGATCGTCTTCTCGTCGCACCACTAGTACTACTTTCGTATGGGTTTTTAGACCCACCAAACCATATACTACATGAACACCAGCTTGTTCTAGCTTTCGCGCCCAGTTAATATTATTCTTCTCATCGAAGCGGGCTTTGAGTTCCACCAGTACCGCCACTTGCTTGCCATTTTCTGCCGCCGAAATCAAAGCGTTGACAATGGGCGAGTCACCCGATGTCCGGTACAGCGTCATTTTAATTGCCAGAACCTGTGGGTCATTGGCAGCCTCGGTAATAAACCGCAACACTGTGGCTACAAACGACTGATAAGGATGATGTACTAATAAATCCGAGTTGCGAATCGCGCTAAAAAAATCTTCGACTTCCTCCCCTCCTGAGGACGACAAGAGACGTGTTGGCACTTGCGGCGTCCATCGTGGGTCTTTCAGTTCCGGGAGAGGCAATGCCATAAAACTCATTAAATCTCCCAGTCCCAACAACCCTTCTACCTCGTAAACATCACTGTCCTTGAGTTCCATCTCCTCTATCAGCATCGCCCGCACCGCTTCGGGTATCGCCGCTTGAATTTCCAGCCGCACCACTGAACCCCCAAGACGCCGTTTGCGAAGTTCCTGCTCAATCGCTAGCAGTAGGTCATCGGCTTCGTCTTCCTCTACTTCTAAATCGGCATTCCGGGTGATTCGGAATAGATAATACTCCTGAATATTCATCCCCGGAAACAGAAACTCTAGATTATGAGCAATCACTTGCTCTAGGGGAATGCCTGTCCAAACGACGGCGTGTTTTTTTGAGCGCTGCCGCAACTCTTCCGGAAGAGGCACAAACCGAGGCAAGACGCCAGGTACTTTCACCCGCGCAAACAATTCTTCTTTTGTATCTGGGTCTTTTACAACGACTGCCAGATTCAGGCTGAGGTTAGAAATATGGGGAAAGGGATGGCTGGGGTCAACAGCTAAGGGAGTCAGGACAGGAAAAATCTGCTCCTCAAAGTAGTTTTGCAAGTAAACCCGCTGTTCCTGGTTTAAGTCCATGTAATCCAGAAGGTAAATGCCCTCTCGTGCTAGCTGAGGTCGCAATACCTTCTCAAAATGTTGATGCTGTTCAACAACCGTTGGCAGCAGCCGTTGGCTGATTATATCCAGCTGTTCGCTAGGCGTCAGCCCATCAGGTGTTAACTTACGGACATTGGCGGCAACCTGCTGCTTCAGCGCGGCGATGCGCACCATAAAAAATTCATCCAGGTTGGAGCTAAAAATTCCCAGGAACTTGAGGCGTTCTAGGAGGGGCGTCCGGGGATCTGTCGCTTCATGTAAGACACGCTTATTAAACTCCAACCAGCTAAGTTCGCGGTTGAAGTAATACTGCGGGTCATTTAAGCTAACTTCCGTGACAGTTGTTTTCGATTTAGACATAATTTTGAGTTGGCACTGTCCCGTCCCTGGTTAATTTCTTACAATGTCAGCCTGTGGCTGCCTGCTGATGCGCTAAAACACTTCAACGGATAGCGTTTCACAATAGCCACTAATGTGCAGCCTTAATTGTGACTTTATCCTACCCCGACCCTAAGCCTCTAGAACCTATCCCTAGACAGGAAAGTTAAGCTGTATGCTCCTTAATAAAGCAAAGACAGGGTTAAGATGACGCAACTTAGAATAATTTCGCAAAACTAGATCCATGGGATGCTCCTTGGGAGATTACCGTTTCTGAGACATGACCTGGACTGAGCTGACGGGAGAAACGGCTTGGTTTCCTTGTGGTTAAGCTATTTTCTCCCCCACATTGTTACAAGTCATGGCTGCCTGCAAATTAAAGGGAAAACGTTCTACCCCTTGAGTCAAATTTCTGTTCGTTCAGGTGGGCGGCGAGAGAACCCTTTGAATTTGAATGGGTAGCTAGAGTGAACGCTCTGGTGCGGCGTAACTCCTAAAGGCAATCGAATGATGAACGTGCTACCTTTGCCTAATTCACTCTGCACTTGTAGGCTACCCTGGTGTGCCTCAACAATTGCTTTTGCGATCGCTAACCCCAATCCCGACCCACCCGTGTGGCGGGAGCGATCGCTATTCACTCGATAGAAGCGATCGAAAATCCGCGTCTGATGTTCAGGTGCAATGCCAATGCCTGTATCCTGAATCTGAATCAAAGCTCGATCATCGCTGCGCTCTAAGACAACTGTTACCATACCCTCGCCAGGAGTGTATTGAATGGCATTGACAATCAGGTTAGAAACCAGGCGATAAAGCTGCTCTTCATCACCTATAACGTTCAGAGGATTATGTATCCGTACCGCAGAAGTCAGCGTCAGCGATTTGGAGATTGCCAACGCTGCAAATTCCTCTACTAAATCGCTGACAATATCATTGAGGCAACTCATCTGGCGTCGCCGTGCCAAAGCTTGTTGCTCCAGACGAGCCAAGAGCAGCAAATCCGCAACTAGTTGAATCAGCCGCCGATTCTGACGCCCTATCGTATCTAGTATGTCCTGCACCTCTTTTTCATCCAACCGAGGCACCGAACGCGCTGATTCCACCGTCGCCTGTGTCGCCGCTAGAGGCGTCCGTAGCTCGTGAGCAGCATCGGCTGTAAACTGTTGGATTTGCTTGTAGGATTGGTAAATAGGTTGCATCGCTAACCCAGCTAACCACCAACTGGAGATGCCTACCAGAATCAACGTTGTTGGCAATCCCAACATCAAAATCCATTTCACATTATTGAGATAGTCGTTGAAGTCTTTGAGACTCCGCCCTACCTGAAAGTAGCCCCAATCCTGATTGTCGCGGGTATGCAGTGACAGGGAAATTTGGTGATAAATGTTGCCTTTGCTATCTTTTAGGCTTTGCCAACGTTCCTTGTTTAACACTTGGGGTAGTCCCTGTGGATGGACACCTGCTATGGCAATCAATTGTCCTGAAGTATCAAAGAAACGGAGATAGTAGTTGCCTTGGTTAACTGCGCTGAGAACGTGGCGAGAGGAACTCGACTGCTGTGTCATACAACTGGCTCCTCGATGACAAAGATTTGGTACAAGCTCCTCTACAATCGGCTCCAGGCGTCCGGGTTGGTTCAATTTCAGTTCAATACTGTCATGCAGCGTCCCCGCTACAGACTCTAACTCGCGGTCTACGGCTACTCGATGGGCATGAGCGATCGCTTCGTAGACACCAAGTCCAGACACGCTTAAAATCAAACCCATGACTCCTGCATACCACAGAGCCAATCGCCAGCGAGTTCGGTTAAATAGTTTATTTTGATTCATGAGTCCGATTGAAGCGATACCCCATGCCATGTAACGTTTCAATCAAATCAGGGCAGCCACTAGAAGCTAGTTTGCGACGCAAGAGACGTACTTGAGCTGCCACTACATTACTAATCGGTTCTGCGCTCACTTCCCATAGCTGATTCCGAATCTGGTCGCTGCTAACAATGTAGTTGGGGTGCTTCATAAAGTACTCCAGCAGCTGGAATTCCTTAGTGGTTAGGGAAATTGCTTGCTGTTCACCCAAGGTGCTTTGAAAACAAACGGTGCGGGTGCTGTAATCTAAGGTAAGGTTGCCAACCGTCAGTTGTTGGGGCTGAAGTTGGGGCGATCGCCTCTGCAATGCCCGCAATCGTGCCAGCAACTCCTCCATCCCAAACGGTTTCACCAGATAATCATCCGCGCCAGCATCTAACCCTGCTACCTTATCTTCCATTTGGTCTTTGGCTGTAAGCATCAAAATTGGCAGAGGATTGCGTTGCGATCGCA
>DATNQT010000181.1:0-10295 GCA_036703885.1 Candidatus Sericytochromatia bacterium | reverse complement strand
CCACACAACCCCTACATCTCGATATTGGCTGCGCTAGAGGAGAATTTTTGTTAAATATGGCTCAACTCCAACTAGAGTGGAATTTTTTGGGGTTAGAAATTCGGGAGCCATTGGTAGAGCAGGCAAATGCTAGCCTGTCAGAGTTGGGATTGAGCAATCTCTACTATTTGTTTTGCAATGTCAATAACTCCTTAGCGCCACTTTTAGATTCTTATTCACCTGGGACATTACAGCGCGTTACGATTCAATTTCCTGACCCCTGGTTCAAAAAGCGACAAGCGAAACGACGTGTAGTGCAGCCAGAATTAATAGATACCTTGGCGACTTATCTAATAGATGGGGGAGTTGTGTTTCTACAATCGGATATCGAGGAGGTAGCGGTGGAAATGTGCGATCGCTTCCATTCCCACCCAGCCTTCCACAGGCAAGGCACGGATACCTGGCTAGCGACTAACCCCCTACCTGTTTCCACGGAACGGGAACTCTATACGGTGTCTCACGGCGAACCCGTCTATCGCGCCTTATTTGTTCGTCGTGAGTCGTAGAGACGTACCTGTAGGGAACGACTAGCTAACGCTGAAGTAAGCACAAAATCTCAGGTCATAGAAATTTTTATCGTTAGCTAACTCGATTCGATAGTTTCCACTGACTGGGACTTTCACTTCCTTGACCCTGCATAAATAATGACCAATGGCTAAATCCAAGAAGAAAACCACATTCGTAGGTGATAATCTGCAGCCGATAAGGGAAGACCTAAATAAATTGGTAACCAGAAAACAAAAGCCAGCAAGACGACACAAATTACAGTAACTCCAGCACTTCGGTACTGAGGTTTGTCACGGTATGTCAGCCAACGGTCAACTAGCCAAGCAAGTGCCAATCCAGAAAATACAGATGCCCCCATGTAGTGGTAGAGAAACGTGCAGCGAGTCACTCTCACCCAAGGCAACAAATTTGCTAACCAATTCACAACGAGATAAAGTGCAATCCAAGTTTGAGGAGTTAAGGGAAACTTCCAACCCGCACCTTCTACAAAACGTTGAGTCAGGAGTATTAGCAGTAACAAAATAGCCGCCGTCGATAGCCACCAGAGGAAAGGATTCCCTATTGCGTGGACATCATAAATCACTCGACCGACATCAGCAGGTAAAGGAGGGTAAGCTGGCACTTGCTCGATAGTGTCACGAGCCGTTTGATAAAAATAGGCAACCGGACGCCACATCAAAATCCAGCTATACCAACTAGAACAGTAAGGATGCACAGTCGGACTACTACCGATTTTTTCGTGAAATTCCAGAATTTCCTGTTGCGCTTCCCAGAAGCCAGGTGTTGGATTCATCTTCAAGTGAGGAATCCAGAGCAAGCTATAGGTAACTGCCGGAATAACTGCAAAATTCCCAAGAATGTGCAGAAAGTTCAACTGAACCAGATTTTGCAGCGGTGGCAGCGGATGTCTTCTAGATGAATCCGTTACATCCTTTCTCATCCGCTGACACCACTGCATCACCCAAGCCGCCGCCCAAATCCCATAAGCGCCCAGCAAGAACCACAAGCCATTCCACTTAATACAGGCTGATGCTCCAAAAAAAACACCAGATAAGGCAAGGCTTATCCAGCGCCGCCCTTTTTGCTGACCGAGTGCCATCAAAAAAAATACCTGACCCAGTAATCCCAGTATGACTAGATAGACGTTATTGAGGGCATATCTAGATTCGACCAAGAATAAACCATCAGTAGCAGCAAATAAGGCAGCAATGAAAGCAAAGCTGCGGCGGTGATTCAGTTGGTAGGCAAGGGTGGCAACTACTAAAGGAATAAAGGAACCTGTGAAGGCATTGAGCCAGCGGTAACTCCAAGTGGTACGTAAGGAACCCGTAAAACCGTTTACCGCATCCTGCCCGACAGGAAGGTGAGAGCCAATCCAGATGCCGATCGCGATGATATATTGACTCAAGGGCGGATGGGCGTTGAAAAACTGCGTCCTAGTTAAGTAGTTGTTGGCAAATTTAGCGTAATAAACTTCGTCAAATACCAGGGTGTTAAAGCGACCTAATCCCCAAAAGCGTAGAGCGATTGAGACTAAAAATATAGTGGTCATCCCGATGCTAAACCAGGGAAAAGACGAGTTAGAGAGCTTCTTGGACAAAGTCATATTAGATCGCACTTTATAGCTCAAAGGCGTTTTGGGAACTATGTTGGCTCAGGGGAGTGTCAATCCAAAGATTACCTGATTAGACCTTAATCTAAGATGTGGCGGGTCTGGGTATTTTTTATCTGCTACTAGCCACCGTATAATAGGGCATCCTTAACGGAAGTACGACTAGGGCAAATAGCATCCAAGTGACTAATAATCGCACAAACTTAAAACTTAATGCTGACAGTTCGCCGCTTGTGGTTGTACTGGGCGATTTAGATCAGCTTCAGCTCTTCTCATCCTTGCCTCAGGTGCTTAATGAAATTAAAGGTACCTCTGGTAGTGAGCAATTGATTGGCACTAACAGTGACGACGAAATTAGAGGTTCTGAGGGAAGGGATACGCTTATTGGCGGTGCGGGTAACGATATCTTAATTGGTGGTCTTGATGGCGATCGCCTCATCGGTGGTGAGGGCAGCGATCGCTTTGTCTTTGACAGCTTTGACGAACGGACTGATACGATCGCTGACTTCAACGTCAATGAGGATATGCTTGTCCTGACCAATCTGTATGCGAAACTGAACTACAAAGGTGTTAACCCGGTTGCCGATGGCTATTTGAAGTTTGTGCAGGATGGCTCGAATACTAGGGTGCAAGTTGATCCAGATGGTGTTGGTGGTGCTTTTCCCTTTACCACAGTCGCAGTACTCGAACAAGTTACGCCAGAACCTTTGAAGGTGGTTGTACTGAATCAAATTGTCGGTACATCTGGTAAGGATAGGTTGATCGGTACTGATGGTAGCGACATTATCACGGGTCTTGAGGGTGCGGATACTCTGATCGGTGGTGCTGGTGACGATATTCTAGTTGGTGGTCTCGATGGCGATCGCCTCACAGGAGGTAAAGGCAGTGATCTCTTTGTCTACAATAGCTTTGATGATCGGGCGGACAGAATTACTGACTTCAATATCAACGAAGATAAGCTCGTCCTAAAAAATCTGTTGGTTGAACTCAACTACACTGGCTTTGACCCAATTGCTGATGGTTATCTTAAGTTTACGCAACAGGGATTAAATACTAGGGTTCAAATTAATCCCAATGGTATTGATGGTTCCTTGCCTTTCACGACGTTCGCCATATTGGAGAATGTAAAAGTTGCCAATTTGGTAATTGACAGCAACGTCATTATCTAATCTGAAAATAGGGTTTTCTGAGTCAGGAAAAAGACCCATCCCCCATCAGATAAAAACATGATGAAGAGAACCCTTAATAGGTTCTTCATCAAACCTTTATCAAAAGATTCATAGTAACTTCACAAAATATTCACAAAATATTTATAAAACCTGGCTGAAATAGGGGTGAAACAATCTACCATAGCTTTAAGCAGTGATAATGAAAGTAGATCACTGTATTCCTTGCTACAATTCTCTATTATCAAAATTTGATGAAGGTGGATTGTAAAGAATTTGTATTTTTTCTACGTAGATTTTATAAAGAATTGTTGGGTTTGCTGCATAAAAAACTGAAAAAAGATTGCCAATTTTTGAAAATTAGGGTGTTTGGAGAGAATTGCCGCTTCTAGTAGAAAAACAGAAGCTTTGGCGATCGCAAGTTGGAATCTTCTCATTGCCAATTGACCAAGCCAAGCAAGAAGGAGTTCTATGTTTTCCTTAACATCCTGTATACGTTTCTCTTTGATAACAGGTCTGGCAAGTTTGCTAAGTCTAGCAAGCCTGTTGGGTAGCGCTTCTTCATCTGTAGCACGAGAGAGTGGTGGAGCTTGTGGAATAGCTAATGGTGGTTTTGAGATAGGCGATTTCACAGGTTGGGAGACAATAGGTCGGACAAATATTGAAACAGCTCGATACGGTAGTGGGCCAACTGAGGGAAGCAAACAGGCACTATTGGATACGTTTTCAGAGCAAACTGTAAATATGGTTGAGTTAGCAAGATTTCTTAATATAGAAGTTGGTGATATAAACAATTTGGGGGAAGTGTATGAGGGGTCTGCAATTAAAACGACCTTTAGAGTAGGTATTGGAGACATTTTAATGTTTGATTGGAATTTCCTAACAAAGGATTTCCAATCTGAAAATTATAATGATTTCGCCTTCTTCACGCTTTCCCCAATCGGGACTAACAAACTTGCTAACACGTTCTCAATATTCCCGATCTCCCTGAGAGATTTGACAGACTTTGAGTACCAAACTGGATTTCAAACCTACAGCTATACCTTCACGACAGCTGGAACATATACCTTAGGCTTTGGGGTGGTAGATGTGGGTGATGGATTCGCTGAGTCAGGATTACTGATAGATAATGTTTCGTTATCAAACTCTTCAAGGCGACCCTAGTGCATAGAATTTAAATAGTACTTCCTGGTTTTTACCAGGGATGGTTGTCTGAAAAAAAGTTTTATGGTAAAAGATGCAGTTTTGCAAGTTGGCGATCGCACAATTAAGGCAGAAGAAATTATTCCCTTACTGGCAGGCTACCAAATGCTGCCATCGTTACTGCGGGAACTGATTATTGATCAAGCGATTGCCTCGCTCGAATGTACGTCGGAAGAGAAAGCCAAATCCTTAGAGCAGTTCTATCAGCAAAATCAGATTACCGACGAGGCCGTAAAATCCGCTTGGCTCAAGCATCATAGAATGACTTTCGAGCAACTAGAAGCCTTGGCAACGCGAGGGCTATTGATTGAAAAATTCAAACAAGCAACTTGGGGTCACAAGCTGGAATCTTACTTCCTCGGTCGTAAGGGACAATTAGACCGAGTGATTTACTCATTAATTCGGACTCGTGAAGCAGGGATTGCTCAAGAGCTTTATTTCCGAATTCAGGAAGGCGAACAGTCATTTGCCGACTTGGCACGGGAGTATTCCGAAGGTTCAGAGGCTCAAACGGGTGGGTTAATTGGTCCTGTCGAACTCAGCGTGCCTCACGCCATGCTGGCACAAATGCTCCGTTTAAGTCAGCCTGGGCAACTACTACCACCGACACGCTTGGAAGACTGGTTTTTAATTATTCGATTAGAGAAATTTATTCCCGCCCAGCTTGATGCCCCTATGCGTCAGCGACTGCTCAATGAGTGTTTTACAACCTGGCTTTCTGAGCAACTGAAACAACAGTTATCGGTTGGTGATTAGCAATAGACTTATCCACCTTCATAAATGAATACGACTTAGCGATGGCAAGTCTGTCTCAGTACCAGATGAGAAGAGGAGTAAAACTTGCTATACAAATCCAGAGAGTCTTTATAAAACCATAACGTAAAAAAATCGCGTACAAGTTTGCGTGAAATTACTGAATTACAAAGGGTTAACCGTGTATATGACGAAATAATTAAACCGAGCTTAAGCTTCGTCCAGCCTGTTATTCTAGGTCTAAAAGCGACGCGCTAATTGTTCTCCAGCTCGATGACCTACACGACGACGATTCAAGAATTTCTAGCTGACATCTATCCCTTTGATCAGTTGTCATCGGCAGCACGCTTCAAACTATCCAGCCAGTGCCAGCTGCTCCGCTATCGCATGGGTCAGGCAATTGTTATACGGGAGAAAATGCCCGCCCAAATTGCCATTCTCTATCAAGGGCAAGCTCGCCTCCTGGGCTACGATCCTCGTGGGAATACACCCGTGACGCTGAAGTTGCTGCAACCGGGAGAAATTCTGGGCTGGGTGAGTTTGGTGAGGGGAGTACCATGTGAAACGGCGATCGCTTCTACAGAAGTCGTTTGTCTCATCCTCAGTACCGCCAACTTCTTCACTCTCCTAGACTCAGAACCTGCTGCTGCCTCCGCCTTCCGCTCTCGTTGCGCCTTGGTGGAAGTTTTTGAACTCTTGGGTGCAGAACTAGGACGACGCGCCGAGGTCGAAGGTAATCTCAAAGAACTCGCCCTTCAGGCTTGGTCAAACGCCTTAATCTATAACTTGCAGCCTGGTAAACAAATGTCCAACCAACTCGACATCAATCGAGTCTGGTTTGTCAGTGGGGGCACACCCGCTAACCAACCCGTTGGTAGCTGTCTCGATTCCGAAACGGTTGTTAGCCTGCAAGTCAAAGGTGCTGGTACAACTCGCTTGGTAGGAATTCCTGCCTCCCTTCTCTTCCCATCTGCCGAAATCTCCATCCCCGAAAATGCCCTTGCCCCTGCCGATACCTCAGAAATTCCCTATGCTTCCGAACACCTAGGTAATGCACCAGGAAGCGAAGCGAACAATGAAGGGACAACTCCAAAAACATATCCATTTATTTCTGGTAAAGGTCCGGTTGAAGGAGCATTAGCGTGTTTCCAGATGCTCAGTCAGCATTTGAATATACCCTTTCGTCGGGATACGGTACGGCGCGTGATTGTTAACCAACAGTCCCGTAGTGGTAGCCTCTCTCTTCAACACTGCGGTGCGATCGCAGAAATGCTCGGACTGAGTGCTCAACTGGTTAACATACCTGGGATTGCAGTGAACCGTCTGCCAACCCCGACACTACTCTACTGGCAGGGAAACATTGCTATCCTCTATGAAAGTAGCGATCGCGCCCTCGTTATCGCTGCACCAGAAATCGGACTCCAGCGCATCAAACCCTCAAAATTTTTGGAAAGCTGGGGCGAAGACGGACAAGCACTTATCCTAAAAACCACCAAAGATACCCCTCAACAGCGGTTTGGGCTGAACTGGTTTTTACCTTCGATTATTCGCTACCGCCGGGTTTTAATTGAAGTTTTAATTGCTTCTTTCTTTGTGCAACTGTTTGGTTTAGTGAATCCCTTGATGATTCAGGTGATCATCGATAAGGTCATCGTCCAAAACAGCCCCGACACCCTCCACGTTTTAGGAGTTTTACTCGTAGGCGTGGCGATTTTTGAGGCAATTTTAACGAGCTTACGCACCTACTTATTTGTCGATACCACGAACCGCATTGACATGGCTCTTGGTTCGGAAATTATCGACCATTTGTTGCGCTTGCCGTTGCGCTATTTTGAAAAGCGCCCGGTTGGGGAATTAGCCACTCGTATCAATGAGCTAGAAAATATCCGCTCCTTTCTCACTGGAACCGCGCTGACTGTCGTGTTAGACGCCGTCTTTTCAGTCGTCTACATCGTCGTCATGTTCATCTACAGTTGGGTGTTGACGCTGGTGACGTTGGGGGTAATTCCCTTATTTGTCTTGCTCACCATCCTCGTTTCCCCAATTGTACGGCGACAGTTACGTTCTAAGGCGGAACGTCAGGCAGAAACTCAATCTTATTTAGTAGAAGTTTTATCGGGAATTTCCACTGTAAAAGCTCAGAATATCGAATTACGAGCGCGGTGGCGGTGGCAAGAGCGTTATGGTCGTTATGTCAGTGAGGGATTTAAGAATGTTTTGACTTCCACGGCGGCAGGTTCGGCGAGTAATTTCTTGAATAAACTGTCTGCCCTTTTGGTACTTTGGGTGGGAGCTTATTTGGTATTGGATCAGAAATTAACCTTGGGGCAGTTGATTGCCTTCCGGATTATTTCTGGCTACGTTACTGGTCCCTTGTTGCGGTTAGCTCAAATTTGGCAGAATTTTCAGGCAACAGCTCTATCCCTGGAACGTCTTAGCGATATTGTCGATTCGCCCCAAGAAGCTGACGAAAGCGATCGCAATAATATTCCCCTGCCTGCTGTTCAGGGAGACGTAAAGTATGAAAATGTTTCGTTTCGCTTTGCCGCTAGCGGACCACTACAGTTGAGCAATGTCAGCGTTGAAATTCCATCCGGTACGTTTGCCGCTATTGTCGGTCAAAGTGGCTCTGGTAAAAGTACCATGACCAAGCTCCTAGCTCGACTTTACGAGCCAGAGGCGGGTCGGATCGTAGTAGATGGCTATGATATTAGTAAGGTCGAGCTTTATTCTCTGCGGCGTCAGATCGGGATTGTTCCCCAGGAAACCCTGTTATTTGATGGCACCGTGCAGGAGAACATTGCCTTGACTAATCCCGATGCTACTTCTGATGAAATTATTGAGGCAGCAAAGATTGCGGCAGCACATGAGTTTATTATGGGTTTGCCAATGGGCTACAATACCCGTGTCGGAGAGCGCGGTTCGGCGCTATCAGGGGGGCAACGACAGAGAATTGCGATCGCCCGGACGGTTTTAAACTCACCTCGATTGCTGATTTTAGATGAAGCGACGAGTGCCTTGGATTATGATGCCGAACGGCAGGTGTGTTTAAATCTGGCTCAAGCCTATCAAGGACGCACGGTGTTATTCATCACCCATCGCCTCACTACAATTCGCAACGCTGACATTATTTTAATGATGGATAAAGGAGCGATCGTCGAACAAGGCACTCATGAAGAATTAATGGCTCAAAAGGGTCGCTACTATTGCCTCTACCTACAACAAGAAGCAGCGGTTTGAGAAATCAGTGATTAGGATAGGGAAGATTGGATCGCCACGTTACTTTCTTCCCTCGTCTCCCTCGTCCTCTCTAAACCTGTCACAACAATGTTGACAGATTAATAGTTCTCAGTTTTTCATCTCTAATTCTTACTACTTTCATTAAGTGTTTGCCATGAACCAGCAGAATGGATCGAAGTCAAACAAACCTATGGCTATTACATCAGTACCTCCCCTCCAGCAGGTCGAAACACTCCAGAGGGATGTTCCCACAACTAACCGTTCAAACGGTAACGGCAAATTTGACCAACCCGTGATTCTGCGACAATCAAAGAATTGGTCGCGGGCAATTCTTTGGACAATTATGGGTGTTACAACCTTCGGGATTATTTGGGCCTGCGTTGCCCAGATCGATCAAGCGGTGCCTGCCCAAGGTAAGCTGGAGCCAGAGGGCACTGTTAAAGAAGTCAAAGCCCCTGTTGGCGGGGTTGTTCAAGAAATCCTTGCCAAAGATGGGCAGCGTGTTGAAAAAGGCACGGTACTGGTCAGACTCGATCCAAGTGTTGCTAAGTCTCAACTCGCTTCTTTGAGTAAAATTCGTGACACGTTAATAAAAGAAAACGAGTTTTATCGTTCAGCACTCAGCAATTCTACTGCCCCAGCCTCTACAGAACTAGATCTAGCACAGCTACAGCTTCCAGAAGCGTTAGCGCAACGGAACACGGCAACGTCCATCACGTCTCTTACTAAAAGTCGCAAGACGCTGCTAGCTGAAAATCAACTGTATCGCACTCAACTTATTGGTGATTCCCAAGGTGCTAACCTCAGTCCCGAACAACGGGCGCGTTTGCAAATTGCTACAGCCGAACTTAACTCTCGCGTCACTGCCAATGAGTTGGAAGTGGGACAATTAGAGAAGCAACTCGACCAGAACAAAGTTCAACTTACCAATGCCAGAAGTCGATTAGAAGTTGAACAGAAAATTGCTGAAGACCTAGATTCCTTAGCTAAACAAGGGGGGTTTGCTAGAATCCAGGCGACTAAGCAGCAACAAGAAGCAAAAACACGTAAAGCTGAAGTTGACCAACTAATTCAGGAAGAACAACGCTTACAATTAAAAATCGGGCAGGCTCAACAACAG
Organism: Candidatus Sericytochromatia bacterium; assembly: GCA_036703885.1. Taxonomy (GTDB): domain Bacteria; phylum Cyanobacteriota; class Cyanobacteriia; order Cyanobacteriales; family Coleofasciculaceae; genus CADCTM01. Next base: position 655 of record DATNQT010000181.1, on the reverse strand, counting down.
CTAGCAAATACTCAATATCTATCTAAAAAAGATTTAGAAGATAGAATTGCTACTAATGAGAAACAAATTGCGGAAATTGATAGTCAGTTAAACAAGGTCATTGTCGAAAATGAGAAAAAGATTGCAGAAATAGAGAGCCAATTAAGTCAAACTAATCAAAATTTAAATTATCAAGAATTGAAAGCTCCTGTTTCAGGCACTATATTTGAATTAAAACCTTCAGCCGCTGGTTTTGTTATCAATACAACCGACCCCATCTTGAAAATTGTTCCTGACGATACCTTAGTTGCTAAGGTTTACCTTACCAATAAAGATATTGGGTTTGTCAAAGAAGGAATGCCTGTTGATGTTAGGATTGATTCATTTCCCTATAGTGAATTTGGTGATGTTAAAGGAAAGTTAAGCTGGATTGGTTCCGATGCACTACCTCCCGACCAAATTCGACCTTTCTATAGCTTCCCGGCTAAAGTGAAATTGGATCGACAATCACTGGTAATTAATGGTCGAACAGTATTCTTACAGTCAGGAATGTCAATCAGCACCAATATTAAAGTACGCCAACGCACGGTAATGAGTATCTTTACTGACTTGTTTTCAGAAAAAACTGACAGCTTGAAAAATGTTCGCTAAGTGATTTTTTTGTAGTTTAATTGAT
>DATNQT010000180.1:0-4598 GCA_036703885.1 Candidatus Sericytochromatia bacterium | reverse complement strand
AATAGCTAAAAAAGGTGTAGAGGCATATTAATGGACGCTGTCCACTCAATCTGTTGAGAATAAGCTAAGTGCTTTGGTTAGGAAACCTAAGAAAACCAATTCACTCCCAAAGAAATGACTAAGATTTTTCAACGGCTTGATTGAGGGTATAATTCCTTCGATTGGAGGAGCCTTCTGACTATTCTGAACCGCTTACTATTGCAATGCAAAAGCGTTTGGGTTGATGTTGCTGGACTGAAGGCGGGTACAGAAGTAAATTTGAAGCGTCAGCTACTGCGAAAAAGTTACAAGCAAACGGCGATCGCTTTTCCTAGATTTAGACGCTCTATCCAATATCCTTTGATTAGTGGTGTCCTGGTATTCTTACTGATAGTTTTTTCACAATTTCCTCAACAACTGATAGGTGTGGCAAACGCAGCGACGACAATTCAACCTCCACTTTCCACCAACGGTTCTAAAATTGTTGATGCCAAAGGAACAACTGTATTACTCAGAGGCGTCAATTGGTTTGGTATAGAAACCGAGACACACACTCCTCACGGATTATGGGTCAGAGACTACAAGGATATGTTGAGCCAGATCAAGAAACAAGGCTACAACACCATCCGGTTACCCTACTCGGTACAAGCATTAAGTTCTACTGAAATTAGTGGGGTTGACTTTAGCATCGGCAGCAATAGCAGCCTTTATGGTAAAACCCCCTTAGAGGTCATGGATGTGGTAATTGCCGAAGCCCAAAGGCAAGGACTGATGATTTTGCTCGACAGTCATCGGCTGAAAGATTACAGTGGCGATCAACCCGATATTCCGGAACTTTGGTACGACGATAGCTATACTGAAGCTGCCTGGATTAAGACTTGGACGGACTTGGCAAAGCGCTACAAAAACCGACCTAATGTAATTGGCGCTGACCTAAAAAATGAACCTCACGGTAAAGCCAGATGGGGAAATAATAACAGAGCGACTGACTGGCGACTGGCGGCTGAACGATGTGGAAAAGCAATTCAAGCGGTCAATCCCAATTGGTTGATTGTTGTGGAAGGGATAGGAAACGTCTCTGAAAAAAATCAATGGTATTGGGATGGTGGCAATCTAGTAGGCGTTAAGCAGTACCCCGTGCGTCTCACAAACACAAAGAAGTTGGTCTATTCGGTTCACGAATATGGTTCTGGGGTTTATGATGCCCCTTGGTTTTCAGAGCCAACTTTTCCTAACAATCTGCCCAGTCGTTGGGAAACTGGATTTAACTATATTGCCACCCAGAAAATCGCTCCAATTTTGGTAGGAGAGTTTGGCGGTCGTCAGGTAGATACTAGCTCCAAAGAAGGGATTTGGCAACGCAAGTTTGTCGAATTCATCGGTCAAAAGGGTCTTAGCTTCACCTATTGGGCTTGGAATCCCAATAGTAGTGATACGGGTGGCATTCTGATGGATGATTGGCGCACTGTCGATGCGGCTAAACAACAACTGCTCAAGACACTGCTATCTGGTATTGGTTTTACTGCCAGTTAGATACTCGCCATCAAACTAATTCCTCCACAACCACAGTTAGTAGCTGGTTGGCTGGTGTTCTATCGATCTATTTCCAAAGCATCAGGGTGTGCTATGGTACTGCTTTTTTTGCAGTTTCTGTCCTACTTGTGAACAGTAGCGATCGCTACCATTCCCCGGTTATTAAGAAATGTGTCCCCCAGTTGTGACAGATTTTAAACTGGCTGGGAGGAGCCAGAAAGTCAATAGACCTTTTGTAGGATTTGTGAGGAGTTCAGAAAGAAGGACGTACAAATGTCTAGAAGCTTGACAGGACTTGTGTGCTTCTTGATTAGAAATCTGAAAGTACTTCTAGCTCAGAATTAGTCTGATTTTCTGTAATTTTAGGGACGGCTTGCACACTTAGCGTTAATCAGTTGAATCAAGTTGCATTCTTCAGTCCAATGGTCTCTCATTAAGCCTTTCCTTGCGTATTAGCTCTGTCTCTCCATCTACCACCAGCTTCTGGTGTGTGCAGAGCTAACTCATGCCGGAAATATTAAGTTTTGTAAACAACAAAAGGAGCAAGCGGCCGATTGATAGACACCGCCCTTTCCGAGCCTGTTGAGATTAACTCAAGTGCTTGGGAAAGGACGTTGCGAACCGTTGTCAACTAATTCACCACCTTAAACATGGCTAAAATTTTCCAACGGATTTCTCAGGTGTTTCACGACCTCAAGCAGCACAGCATTCAGGCAATTCTCAATCTTTTAGTGCAATGCAAAAGCTTCTTTGTTAACGTCGCCTCCAATAAGGCAAGAAAAATGGTTTCGTCGCCTCAATCACAGCGCAATAGGCACAAGAGGGCGATAAGTGCTATTCCCAGGTTGAAACGCTCTATGCAATGGCATTGGATTAGCGCTGTTTTAGTATTTTGCTTCATCGTCTTTTTGCAACAGCCTAAAAAACTGATCGCGGCGACAACGATTCAACTGCCACTTTCGACCACTGGTGCACGAATTGTTGATAAAACAGGTACGCCCGTATTGCTTAGAGGAGTCAACTGGTTTGGGATGGAGACGGCGATACACGTCCCTTACGGATTGCTGTACAGAGATTACAAACAGATGTTAGCCCAGATCAAAAGCCTGGGGTACAACGTCATCCGTCTACCTTACTCGGTGCAGGCACTAAGTTCTTCTAACATTAGTGAAGTTAACTTTAGCCTTGGTAGCAACACAGACCTTCAGGGGAAAACCCCATTAGAGGTCATGGATTTGATAGTTCAGGAAGCCGGACGGCAAGGATTAATGATTCTGCTCGATAGCCATCGGCTGGATGACAACAGGATTCCCGAACTCTGGTATGGCGACGGCTTTAGCGAAGCTGACTGGATTGCTACCTGGACAGCCTTAGCAAATCGCTACAAAAACCAACCCAACGTGATTGGGGCAGACCTGAAGAACGAGCCGCACGGTCAAGCTAGCTGGGGAACTGGAAACCAAGCCACTGACTGGCGACTAGCGGCTGAACGAGCTGGCAATGCCATTCAAGCCATCAATCCCAATTGGTTGATTGTGGTTGAAGGGGTAGAGAAGAACGTTCAAGGAGGTCAGCAGTTGTTCCACTGGTGGGGAGGTAATTTAGAAGGCGTTAAAAATTACCCAGTACGCTTGAATGTCCCCAAGAAGCTAGTTTATTCTCCTCATGAGTACGGCGCTGGAGTCTTCAATCAGCCCTGGTTCTCTGACCCCACTTTTCCAAACAATCTGCTCACTCGCTGGGAAATTGGATTTAACTATATTGCAACTCAGGGAATCGCTCCGATTTGGATTGGGGAGTTTGGCGGGCGTCAGGTAGATACTGCCTCCAAAGAAGGGATTTGGCAGCGAAAGCTTGTCGATTTCATCAAGGAAAAGAATTTATCATTCACCTATTGGAGTTGGAATCCTAATAGTGATGATACAGGTGGTATTCTGCTGAATGACTGGCAGACTGTTGATGCACCCAAGCAACAACTACTTAGCCAACTACTGCCTGTTGATTTGGCTCAAACTTCCACACCAACTCCTACACCCACACCAACCCCAACTCCTACACCCACACCAACCCCAACTCCTACACCCACACCCACTCCAACTCCTACACCCACACCCGCTCCAACACCCGCTCCAACACCAACCCCAACTCCAACACCCGCTCCAACACCTACTCCAGGAACTGCTCGATTGAGTGCAGCTGCGGTTATCCAGTCAGATTGGCAGACAGGCTTCTGTGTTAATCTCAACGTTACTAACCAGGGAACTGCAAGTACTAAAAACTGGCAGCTAACCTTTGAGATTAATCAGGCAACTATCACCAGTGCTTGGGGTGCAAATTTTCTTCCTCAAGGTACGAAGTACTCAGTAGTACCAGAGTCTTGGGCACAGATTATCCAGCCAAACCAAACCTATGTAGCAGGATACTGTGCGAATAAAACAGGGACTAACTACAAGCCTACGCAAGTTACAGTCACTGGTTCCTGAACTTGATAGTTAGCATAGTGGTGCTAGATGGATTGATTCCTAAAGCATCATAATCAAGACTTCCTGCACGAATCCTTGCCCACACCCTAAATCCCTCTCCCAAGTCTGGGAGAGGGACTTTGAAATTGGCTCCCCTTCTCCCAAATTTGGGAGAAGGGGTTGGGGGATGAGGGCAGCTTTTGCATTCATGCAGGAGGTCTATTGAAGCACTAGCGCAGTGGGCGTTAGCGGCTCGCTCCTCTAAAGTAGAGAGTGATCGCTTTTACGGGATGCTGACGCTCGTACCTCGAAGAGAGCTTCGCGTCACGCTAAAGCTTTGGATAAAAGTTAGACTCAGGTCTGTCGTCATAGTGACCAGTGTCTGGCAAGACTTTCGGATCAGGGTTAGGAAGAAAAGCGATCGCAGAAAATCCTGAACCTGAGAGGTGTAATCCTCAAGCAGTGGCTCTAATCAAACTTTTTGTGCTTAGAGTTTGCGGATATGCTGTGAAAAATCGGTGTTGTCGGTTGCTCTTATACTGAATAGTTTATGACTCTAATCCTTACAAATGACGATGGAATAGACGCCCCAGGCATCAGGGCACTTCACAAGGCTGTCAACGG